>NZ_CP045032.1:2100000-2351892 GCF_009026825.1 Corynebacterium urogenitale
TGGCACTGGCGTTGGCGGTGTTCCTTGTCGTCGTGTCCCAGATCAAGATCAACGTCACGAACGCCTACTGCGGCTCTGTGGCATGGACGAACATCTACTCCCGCGCGTTCAAGAAGTACCCGGGCCGTATCGCTTTTGTGGTGCTGAACGTCGGCATTTCCCTAGCCCTGATGGAATTCAATATATTCCAGGTGCTCGGCTTCGTCCTGTCCTTCTACTCCAACTTCGCGATCGCCTGGATCTTCACCGTCGCGGCGGACATTGTCTTCAACAAGTATCTGCTGAAGCTGTCCCCGAAGGCTCCGGAGTTCCGCCGCGGCATGCTGTTTGACATTAATCCTGTCGGCGTGGCCTCCGTGCTCGCCTCCGGTGGCTTCTCCGTCGCCATGTTCTTCGGCGCCTTCGGTGAGACCATTGCTCCATTCAGCCCGCTGTTCGCCGCGGCGATCGCCACTGTGGTCACCCCTGCGATGGCCATCCTGACCAAGGGCCAGTACTACCTGCGCCGCGACTGCGATGGTATCGATCTGCCGATGTACGACGCCCACGGGAACCCAACGCACCAGACTCTCACCTGCGCCATCAGTGGTGAGCAGGTGGAGCGCCCGGACATGATCGCCTCCGCCAAGCCTGGCCCGAATGGCGAAAAGCAGTACATTTCTTCACTCGCCTTGACGCTGGATAAGTCTGGCGAGCACGTCCTGCCCCATCGAGACGAGCGGGACTAGTCCTGCTCACCCTCGGGGTGGTGGATATTCTCCGCCAGGTGCGAACCCGGAGGCGGCGCGAGCTTAGCGACTTCCTGCTCCGAGGGGCGCAGGTGGGCGAATGCTTTGAGGTTCATCGTCGGCTCGCCGCGGGAGAGGCGCCACGCCCACTCGTGGCGGATGGATGAGGCAAAACCGCGTTCGAGGATGCGGTTGAAGTCCGAGTCCGCGCGCTCCAAGATCTGCCCCAACACGCGTTGCAGGTCATCGGCGGTGGTGGAGTCCGGAAGCTGGCCAACCAGGTATACGTCGTTATTCGCATCGAGTGTGTAGTGCACGCCGAAGGCACGGCGGTTGGCGTGCAGCAGCAGCTTATACACCTCTTCGTGGGCTTCCTCCACGTGGCGGGCGACAAAAGCCTCCACGCGGAACATACCTTCCTGCGGGATGAAGATGCAGTTTGTCTTCAGCTTCTTCTCGCCGGGCAGTACCACGACAATGTTGTCGCCGGCCTCCGTGTACTCCACCTCGGCCTCGTCCAACAGCTTGCAAATTCCAGCGCGATCCATGCCTCCAATCTACACCGATCGCGCTGCCACTACCCTGCCGGTCGGCGCTCCGACCCGTGACCGTTGACCGGTAGCCCCTCGTAGAGACGCTTTAAGTCCTGGGCAGATTTTTCCCACGAGAAGTTCACCGCATGGGTGGGAGCATATTCGCCCATGGCGATGCGGCGAGTGTCGTTAAGCGTGAGCTCTTCCAGGGCATCTGCCCACTTCTCCGGATCCTGCCCGTCCACTAGCAGGCCGGACTTGCCCTCATCCACCGCAATCGGCAAGCCACCGACGCGCGTGGCGACGACCGGGGTACCGCACGCCTGCGCTTCCACGGCCACCAGTCCGAAGCTCTCATTGCTGCTCGGCACCGCGATGATATCCGCTGCCTGGTACACCGTGACCAGTTCCTCAGCCGGGCGCGGGCTAAGAAAGCGCACCATCCGCCCGATGCCCAATTCATCAACCAATCCCTGCAGTTGCTCCAGGGAGTTCACCCCGTTGCCGGAAGGACCTCCGCAGATCACGACGGTTAACAGCAGCTCAGGGTGGCGTCGAGCAAGTACGGAGACGGCCTCCACCAGCACATGCGGCCCTTTGAGACGCTGCAGGCGCCCCACGAACCCGATGACCTTCGCCCGGAACGGGATACCCAGTTCGCGGCGCGCACGCTCGGTGGCGCGGTCAGATCCCGGCGTGAAGCGCTCAACGTCCGCACCTGGGGTGACGACCTCGATGCGGCAATTGTTTGCGTCGTAGCCCTCGACGAGGTCCTGCACCTCCGCCGGAGTGTTGACGATGAGCAGGTCCGCGTTATCCACGATCTGCTGCTCACAGATGCGGCGGCTCTCCGGCTCTGGGGAATCCCCCGACGCCAGCAGGTTGTTCTTCACGGCGGCCAGCGTGTGGGAAGTGTGCACCCACGGCACGTTCCACAGATCTCGCAGCAACCAAGCGACTTGGCCGGACAGCCAGTAGTGGGAGTGGATTAGGTTATAGGTGATGCCCTGCTCGCGTGTGAAAGCCAGCACGCTGCCAGTGAAGGCCGCCAGCTGGGTGGGCAGCTCCTCCTTCGGCAGGCCCTCGTATGGCCCGGCCACGCAATTGATCACGCGCAGACCGGGTGCGACGTGCACGATCTCCCCCTGCAGGGGGCGTGTGGCGCGGGTGAAGATATCGATCTCCACCCCTAATTTCGCCAGCTGGAGGGCCGTGTTCTTGATGTAAACGTTCATGCCTCCGGCATCACCAACACCGGGCTGTTCCAGCGGGGAGGTATGGATGGAAATCATCGCAACGCGCATGGCTCCGAGAATACAACCGCACGAGGCAGTGTGAAAACCTTCACAGTTTTACTTTCGTTTTGCAACGCATATCGCTAAAAAAGGCTAACCTCGTGGGAACCCATCCGGAAACCACCAACGACACATCGACGACCGGACTGTTTCACCAGCAAGGACTACCGGCGTCACCCAACAGAAGGACCGAAACGATGACGAGCGTGAAAGATCTCCCACCGTCCGCCAACACAAGCAGCCCGCAGGGTGAGGGAACGACCTGGAAGGACAAGCCCTACCTGAAGTACTACGCGCCATGGACTCCACACACCCTGGAGTACAAACCGGAGGCCAATATGTCCACGATGCTGGACGAGGCCATCGAGGCCAATACTGGCCAGGATGTCGTGGAGTTCTTCGGTAAGGCCACAAGCTACGAAGACTTCGGGCGGCAAGTCAACAGCGCCGCGGCCGGCCTCCGGAAGCTCGGAGTGGGCCGCGGCACTCGAGTGGCCCTCATCATGCCGAACTGCCCACAGCACCTCGTCGCCTACTTCGCCGTGTTGAAGCTCGGCGGCGTGGTCGTGGAGCACAACCCGCTGTACACCGCCCGCGAGCTCGAGGGCCCGTTCAAGGACCACGGTGCGAAGATCGTCATCGCATGGGACAAGATCTTCCCCGTCGTGGACAAGCTGACCCAGACCACCCAGCTGGAAACCATCGTCTCCGTCAACATGATCGAGGCCATGCCGCTGGTCAAGCGCCTAGCGCTCAAGCTGCCCATCAAGGCCATCCGCGAGAAGCGCGATCTCCTTCACGGCGAGGCCCCAGGCACCATCCCCTTCCGCCACCTCCTGTCCCCTACGTTCGGCGGCGACGGCAAGGACATCACCACCCCGGCTGATCTTGGCGCGAAGGACCCAGCGCTCATCCTGTTCACCTCCGGCACCACCGGCAAGCCCAAGGGCGCGCAGCTAACCCACGGCAACATCATGGCCAACGTGGTCCAGAGCCTCGCATGGGTGAAGGACTTAGGTCAGGGCGTGCAGGAGAAATACCTCGCTGCACTGCCGATGTTCCACGTCTACGGACTCACGCTGACCACAGCAGTTGGCGTGGCCACCGGCGGCAAGCTCTTCCTCATGCCAAAGCCGGAGATTCCGCTGATCGTCGAGCAACTGAAGAAGGAATTGCCGACCTACATGCCCGGCGTACCAACGCTCTACGACAAAATCATGGAAGCCGCCGAAGAGCACAACATTGACCTCTCCGGCATCAATAACGCCATGTCCGGCGCTGCACCACTGCCAGTGCACACCACCGAGCGTTGGGAGGAGAAGACGGGTGGCAAGATCGTCGAGGGCTACGGCCTCACCGAGACCGCGCCGATCATCGTCGCAAATCCGATCACTCCGGACCGCCGCGCTGGCTACATCGGCATCCCCTTCCCAGATACCGAGCTGCGCGTGGCCGACCCGAACGACCTCTCACGCACCATGCCGGATGGCGAGGCCGGGGAGCTGCTGGTGCGCGGACCGCAGGTGTTTAGCGGCTACATCAACGTCGAGGATCGCGAGCAGCCCTTCCACGAGGATTGGTTCTGCACCGGCGACATGGCTGTCATGGAACCCGATGGCTTCATCAGAATCGTCTCCCGCATCAAGGAGATGATCATCACCGGCGGCTTCAACGTCTACCCGGCGGAGGTGGAGGAAGTCCTCTCCGAATATGAGCACATCGCCAAGGCCGGAGTGGTTGGTCTGGAGAAGGCGGACGGCTCCGAGGAGGTCGTCGCTGCAGTTGTTCTGGAAGCAGGCGTGTGCGAGTCCCAGTTCGACGAGGAAGCGGCAAAGGAATGGGCCCGCGAGCACATGACCCGCTACAAAGTGCCGCGTCGCTTCTTCGTGGTCGACGAGCTGCCTGCCGACATGATCGGCAAGATCCGCCGCCGCGAGGTCAAGGACCTCATCGTCTCCATTCTTGAGAAGTAACTGCGGCAGACTCTCAGAGCCGGTTTCCGCACTTCGGAAGCCGGCTATTTTCCTAGGCTGTAATGGGCGGCTAGCGCCTCCAACCAACGACTCTTAGTCCAGCGAAGCGCCCACCCAGACCGGCTCCGGCACCAGTGTCACGCCAAACGCCTCACGCACGCCATCGCGCACGGCGCGCGCCAGCTCCACAATGTCCTTGCTTGTCGCATAGCCGCGGTTGGTCAGCGCCAGCGTGTGCTTGCTCGACAGTGCAGCTGCACCGTTGCCATCCACATGCCAGCCCTTGGCAAACCCGGCGCGCTCGATCAACCACGCGGCGGAGAACTTGAAGCGCTCCATGCTGTTGCCCTGGGCACCACTGCTCTCAGCACCGTCCACGGCCGCGTCCTCGGAGGCACCACCGCGGCCTGCGGAGTAAACCGGCATGCTGTCCGCCTCGGCGTCGCCGCACTTGGACCGCACGGCGGCGATCACGGCATCGCGCGCCTCCACGCCCTCGACGATCGGGTTGGTGAAGAAGGAACCCGCGGACCAGGTGTCGTGATCCTCCGGATCCAGCACCATGCCCTTGCCCGCGCGCAGCTCCAGCACGGCCTCGCGCACCTCGGCCACGGGGCGGCGCGCATTCTCGTTGCCCGCCTTCGCATCGGCCTCATCCACGCCCAGCTTGCGCGCGAGTTCACCGAAGCGCAGCGGTTGGCTCAGCCCGTCCGTGCACAGCTGGAACTCCACCGCGGTCACCACCGCACGCTCCGTGTGCTTGAGGTTGGAGTGGCGGTAGCTCAGCTCCAGCTCCTCCGGGTCTACCCAGTGCAGGAATGGGTCCGGCCGCGTTGCGTCCATCTCCTTTTCCTCCGACGTCAGCTCGTGCTCACGGCCAGCCTGGTATTCGCCTCGCTGGCCGCGTTCGTACAGCTGCACACGAGAGAGCACCTGGGAAACTTCCGCACCATAGGCGCCGACGTTCTGGACTGGGGTAGCACCCACGGATCCTGGGATACCGGAGAGGCACTCGAGTCCGGACAGTCCCGCCGCCACGGTCTTCGCCACGAGACGGTCGAAGGTCACGCCCGCGTAGGCGCGCACGATTCCGGAGTCCACGTCGATGGAGATGTCCCCGGTGGAATCGTTATCCGCGGAGTGCACGCCCACCGCGCCCACGTCAGCCGCCGCGATGAGGTCTTTTTGGGAGGCATCCGTCGCCCACACCACGACAGTGTTTTGAGCCTGGTCCCCATCGCCGACAACCACGTTCGATCCCCCGCCGAGGACTAAGAGGGGGTAACCGTGGGCGTCGAAGAAGGAGACCACGGCGGCCAGGGAAGTTGGGCGGGAACACGCAACAACGGCCGCTGGCGCCCCGCCGATGCGCAGTGTCGTCAGGTCTGCAAAGGAGCGACGAACAACGCGCGCACCTGGGATAAAGCCCGGAGTGCGAATCAAATTCAGCAGCTGGGGCAAACTTTGAGTGTTAGTTCCCGAATCGTTCACATCTATAAAGGTAGTCTGTTGGCATGACGACTCACAGCGAGAACACCGCAGCAATCAACTTCCCTATCGATAAGGTCCACGAGGCACTGTCCAACAAGGCCTACTGGGAGTACGAAGCAGCCCACATCAATGACGAGCCAGGCGAGGTCAACGAGTTCAGCGCCGAGCCGATCAAGGCCGTCCTCTTCGAGCTGCTGCCAAAGGCCGCACTGCCTGAAGCCGTCCGCGGCATGGTCTCCCAGGACCTCAAGCTCAAGCGCGTCGTAGAGTTCGGTCCTGTGGCTGGCGACGTGTCCACCGGCACCGTCCACGCGGAGGTCAAGGGCGCCCCAGTGAAGTTCGACGCCGAGGCGAAGCTCACCGGCCAGGGCGACAAGACGGAGCTCTTTGCCGACGTGGCCGTGGAGGTCGCGATCCCGATGATGGGCGCCGTCCTGGAGCCAAAGGTTGCCGAGTGGGTTGAGGAGTTCCTCACCCGCGAGGCTTCCCTCATCGAGAAGTTCATTTCCGACAACCAATAAGAGGCCGATTGGCCTTGGCTGATCACGCACACAACCTGCGGGCCCGTTCGTGGACTACGGACGGGCCCGTTGGCGTACCCACCCGCGGAACCACCGGCTACAACCGCCTGCGGAAATCCGACCGCTGGCTGGTGTCCCAACCGCGGGTACAGGCGCAGCTTAAGGGCGCCGTGCGGGAGGGTCGGGCGCCCGTGGCCATCGATGTGGGCTATGGGGCCTCCCACACGACCACCGTGGAGTGGGCGCGTTTCCTGCACAGTGTGGAGCCGAGCGTGGAGGTCACCGGCCTGGAGATCGAACCATCCCGGGTCCTGCCGCCACGCGACGGGGTGCGCTTCGCCCTCGGGGGCTTTGAGCTGGCGGGGATGCGTGCCGATGTGGTGCGCGCGTTCAACGTTCTGCGTCAATACGATGTGGATCAAGTGCACGACGCCTGGAGGACGATGCAGGCAGGTCTCCATCCAGGCGGGGTCATCATTGAAGGCACGTGTTGCGAAATCGGCCGCCGGGCGACATGGATTCTCATCGACGGGCAGGGCCCGCAGACATTGACGATGGCCTGGCAGCCGGAGGAATTGAGCAAGCCCTCGGAAATCGCCGAGCGGCTACCGAAGGCACTGATCCACCTCAACACCCCTGGGCACGCCATTTACGCCGTGCTGCAGGAGATGGATGCCGCGTGGAATCTCGCGGCACCTTTGGCGGTCTTCGGCCCGCGGGTGCGCTGGCGGGAGGCACTGAACTATTTCCATTCGGCCACGGGCTTGCCGCGGCTGACCTCCCGGCGTCGTCTCCAAGACAACAGCCTCACCGTGCCGTGGAGCGCCGTCGCTGAAAAAGACGTCACATAAGAAGAGGGGATTCTCACCACTCGTCGCCGCTTCAGGCTCCCCATGCCCGGCAGGCAACGCTTTGGTTAATGGCTGCTGGGAGTTGCCTAGCAAGCGTTTCAGCACTGTGGCGTTCCTGGTGCGATTGAGGAACACTGGGACGGGTGAGCAACCCGAACAACGAGACATCCGCCTACAACTTCCCGCCGCAGGGGCAGAACCCCAACAACGCGCGGCAGGGGTGGCAGCTGCCATCCAACGGATGGAACCAGCAAACCCACGGTCAGCCCCGCTCGAGCCAGCCCGGCAACGGCTGGGGTCAGCCACCGCAGCAGCCACAGAAGAAGCGCAAGAACAGGGCGGGCATCATCGTCCTCCTCATCCTGCTCATCGTGGCTTTACTAGCCGTCGCCGCGGAATTCGGCGTACGCGCATACTTGAAGAACCAAATGGTCACCACCATCAAGGAACAGGCCGCAGCCAATGACGTGTCGATCGAGCAGGACCCCGAAGTGAGCTTTGGTACTTCTCCGGTGTTGCTGGGACTGCTGACTTCCACAATCGGCCAGCTGGATATGACCGTGCCGTCTTCTCTGGATGTGTCCTATCCCGATGGTGATAAGTCCAATCCAGAGGTCAAGGGCAACCCTGAGATCATCGTCCACGGTCGCGATCTAAAAATCGACCGAAATAACACGGAGAACATGACCGTCGGCGATCTCACGGTAAATGTCACCATGCCGAGCGAACTGATCCTCGCGGAAGCGGCCAAGGCCGCAGAGCAGAACGCAGGGGATGCCTCCAACCCACTGCAGGGCGCACTGACGGTGACTGATGTGACACCGAATACGGAAGAACAGGTGCTGGAGTTCGAGATCGCCGACGGCCTGATGGGGGTCAAGATGAAGCCGATCATCGACGACGGCAACATGACCTTCGAGGTTGAGGGCGCCCAGCTATTCGGCTTCAACTTGCCGGAAGCGTTCGTCAATACCATTCGCGACCAGCTAAGCACCCAGGCCCAGTCCATTGGCGGGAACTTGCGCTTCAAGGAGGTCGAGGTGACCGCGGATGGTGTGAAGATGGAGCTCAACGGCCAGGAAGTCAATTTGCAGGAGTTATCCGACAGCATTGATAGCCAGAGCACAATGGACTCCAATGGCCAAAACGGCGGGGGCAGCGGAGGCGGTGGCGCCTCCCTGACACCGAATCCGCAGGAGGAGCCACTGGGCTCCTCCGAGGCGCTGGCAGCCTAGGCCAGAACGAGACCACCAGAACTAGGCCAAGACTAGGCCAGAATCGCGGCCGCGGCGGAGACGCCTAGGCGCGTGGCACCGGCCTCGATCATCGCCATGGCAGCATCCCAGTCACGGATGCCACCGGAAGCCTTCACGCCGATCAGCCCCGCAGCACGGCGCTCCTGCTCCCCCATCTCAAAGGGCGCGAGTTTGTTCGCCTTGCGCAGTTCATCGGCCATGATGCTGACAGCCTCCACAGTTGCACCACCCGCCGGGTGGAAGCCCGTGGAGGTCTTTACATAGTCCGCCCCCACGGCGATGCACACGCGCACCGCCGTACGTAGTGACTCCTCGCTGAGTGTGGCGGATTCCAAAATCACCTTGAGCGTCACCGGTTGTGGCACAGCCTCACGCACGGTCATCAGCTCGCTCATCAGGGCATTCTCATCGCCGGCAATGGCCGCGGCCACATCGACGACCACGTCCACCTCGGCCGCGCCCTGCTCCACGGCGAATCGGGCCTCCGTGGCTTTGATGAGTGCGGCGTGCTTACCGCTCGGGAATCCCGCGACGGTCGCGATCAGTGGATCGGACTCCCCATCAACATCGGTCAACGGAAGCATGGAAGGGGAGACACATACGGCACCGCAGCCCAGCTCACGTGCCTCGGCGATGAGGCGCGCAACATCCTCGCGCGTGGCTTCCGGCTTGAGGATCGTCGAATCGATGACTGCTGCTACTTGCTGCTTTGTCAGTTCCATGGGGCGAATCACCAGCTTCCCGAAGCGTTATCGAGCACGTCCTTGATGGACGGGCGCACATCCTGCCAGTAGATGCCGACGATCACGGCGCCGATGACCCACAGGATCAGCAAGTTCGGGGTGATGGCGCTGAGCAAACCAGCCACGGCAGCACCTGCGCACAGCAGGATCCAGTTCTGCTTCTGTCGGTCGATCACCATGAACGCGTCTGGGCGCGTCGTACTAGCTGTGATCGCGCCAAAGGCACCCAGGCCTGCCACACACAGGGCCAGGACCACATTGAGCCAGTAATAAAACATTCCGATCACCGCGAAAACAGTCATGGGGCTCATGCTACCGCGAAGACCAACTCGGTCAGCGTATAGATCGCCAGCCCGGCGAGTGCGCCGACAATCGTGCCGTTGACGCGGATGAACTGCAGATCCTTACCCACCATCAACTCGATCCGGTCGGAGGCCTCCTGTGCGTCCCAGCGCTCCACTGTCTCGCCAATAATGCTGGTGACCTCCCCCGCGTAATTGTCCGCCAGGTAGGTCGCTGCACCGACCACGCGCTGCTCCAGCCGCTCCCGCAATTCTGGCTCTTCCTGCACGCGGCGACCGAACTCACGCACCCACTGAGTTATGCGGCGGCGCAGCAGTGACTCCGGGTCGCGTGCCATCGTCGTCAGCGTCTCACGGGCGGAGCTCCACAGTGCTCCGGGGATCGCGCGAACCGGCGTGGAGGTCATGATGTCCTCTTTGAATTTCTCCACGCGCTGGATCATCTGCTCGTCGTGCTGCAGATCGTGGGACAGCTGGTTGAGGAACTTCCGCAGCTCAATGCGCGCCTCGTGGTGCGGGTTACGGCGTACGTCCGCGGTGAACTCCACGAGCTCGCGGTAGACCTTTGCCCCCACGAGCTCGCGGATGAAGCGCGGTGCCCAGGTGGGCGTGCGCTCGTCGATGAGGCGGGTGACGAACTCCTCAGAGCTTTGGGCTTTATCGTCCATCCACACCACCACGGCGTCAATGACGGGTTCCGTGCGCCCTTCCTCGATGAGCTGCTCCAAACCACGGCCCAGTGGCGGTCCCCACGTCGGTTCCCGTAGCTTGTCGATCACCAGCGCGGAGAGGACCTGTTCGGCTTCCTCAGCGTTGATGCCGTTGACCACGATGTCCACCAGACGGCCCGCCTCCTGCGACACGCGCTCCGCCCCGCCATCGGCCACCGCCCAGTTAGCCGCGCGTTCCGGAATGTGCGCCTTCTCCAGCTTGTCCGCAATCAGCGTGGCGTTGAGGAAGTTCTCCCCCACGAACTCGCTCAAGGCATGGCCCACCTGGTCTTTCTTGCGCTTGATGATCGCAGTGTGGGGGATCGGGATGCGCAGGGGATGGCGGAAGAGCGCGGTGACGGCGAACCAGTCCGCCAGTGCGCCGACCATGCCGGCTTCTGCGGCGGCCCGCACATAGCCGATCCATGCTCCGGTGTTGCCGTGGAATTCGAGCCAGCGCATCGTCACGTAGATGCACGCTGCGATGATCAGCAGCCCGGTCGCGATGGCCTTGTGCTTGCGCAGCTCGGCCCGGCGCTGGGCTTCGGTGGCCGGGTCGGGTCCCGGCACGGGTACGGCAGTCTTTTCAGTCACGTGAGTCACACTCGCCATTATTCCACCCCGCGGCCCCTCGACCGCTGACGGTGAGAACCCCAGCAACTAAATCCAATATTCAACTGATTATTTGAATATAAGCGACTAGCCTGGACACTCGTGAAGATTGCATCCCGACCGCTCGCCTGGATCCTGCTGGCACTGGCCTGCCTCGCGGGCAGCATCGTCGCGGGGATTGCGATCGGCTCGGTGCACGCCTCACTATCCGATCCCATCGTGCAGAACCTTCGCATCCCCCGAGTCCTGCTCGGCTGCGCCGTCGGGGCTGGTTAGGCTATTTCCAGCGTGGTTCTGCAGGCCGTGGTGCGCAACGTTCTCGCCGACCCGTACATCGTCGGCGTGCATTCAGGGGCCAGCTGTGGCGCGGCCGCGGCGATCCTCTTTGGTGTGGGGGCGGGGGTTGGTCTCCAATTCATGGCCTTCCTCGGCGCTCTTGCCGCGACCGCATTGGTGTTTTTCCTGGCACGGGCAGGCGGCCAGCTTACCGCCGTTCGACTGCTCCTCGCGGGCGTGGCCATCGGCTACGCACTCTCCGCCCTCACCAGTTTCATGATCTTCGCCAGCAATTCGCCGGAGGCCTCGCGTTCCGTGATGTTCTGGCTGCTCGGGTCACTCTCCCTGGCCTCCTGGGGCGCACCACTGGCCACGGTGTTCGTGGTGCTCGCCATCGTCACCACGGTGCTCATCATCCTGTCCTCGCACATCGATGTCCTATCCCTCGGCGACACCTCAGCCCTCTCGCTCGGCATCCATCCGCAGCGTTTCCGCACCTTCCTGCTGCTGCTCACATGCCTGCTCATCGGCACGCTCGTGGCACTGTCCGGCGCAATCGGCTTCGTGGGCCTAGTCGGCCCTCACCTTGCCCGTCGGCTCGTCGGCGCCTCCCACCGCGTCGTCATTCCCTTGTCCGGCCTCCTGGGCGCGATCCTCGTCATCTAGGCAGACATCGGGGCCCGCACCCTCCCGACCCCGCAGGAGCTTCCTATCGGCATCATCACAGCCCTGGTGGGCACCCCGTTGCTGATCCTCCTCGTCCGACGCCACTCCGCCGCCACCGAAAGTTAAACCACCATGAAGACATCTCCCCTTGTTGCAGTCCTCCTCACCTCCTCCCTCACCCTCGCGGGGTGTAGTGATGGTGGCACCGGCGCCGACGCTCACGGCGCGACGATAAACAACTGCGGCGCACAGGTGACCGTGCCCGCCGATCCACAACAGGTGATGACCCTCGGCGCGGAATCGATCACCACACTGGCGCACCTGGGCGTGCTGGATCGGGTGGCCTCGCGCGCTGGCCAGTACCCGCGCGAGTACTTCGATGAGGCGACCAATGACGCACTGGATAAGGGGGTTCATCCGGATCTGGAGTGCGTAATTAGTGGGAAGTGATATGTCCGGGTGGCACAACATGTAGGAACCCTGGCCGGTACAAGATGAGAGTTACCACACAACCATCCGACCGAACCAAGCCCATACAATGCAGCCTACGTTCAACCTCGTCGCCGACACCATGTGCCGCACCACGGATCTGGAATCAACGATCACCCATGCCACGGATGCCGACGAGTTCACAATCATCAGCGCTCGTCCCATCGACTCCTGCGACAACTGCCCAGGGGTGCGGACACACAGGCCGGCTACGTGATCACCTCGTGCGCCGGCTGACCGATCTTCCCGTCGTCGGCTTCCCCACCAGGCAGCAGGTACGCATGCCGCGATTGCTGTGCCTGAATCAGTCCTGTGCCCAGCGGATCTACCAGGGCCAACTGGCCTGCGCCGAACGCGGGCACACCATCACTCGCCGGGCGACCCGCTAGATTTCTACAACGGTTGGCGATCGACACAATGAGTATCTCCGCCACCGCCAAAGCCCTGGGCTTGGGCTGGAACCTGGTCAACACCCTCACCCTGGATGCCTGCCGGCACCTGGTCTACGACGACCCCGACCACCTTGCCAGGGGTAGGCGTGCTGGGCGTGGACGAGCACGTGTGCAAGCACACCCACCGGGCCGGTGAACCGGACTCGTTGGTCACCGTACTCGTCGACATCACCCCCCCGTCATCGACGGCGCCGGACCGGCCCGGTTGCTGGACATGATCCCGGGTCGTAGAGCCGCGGTACTAAGCGATTGGCTCAGCCAGCGTGGGCAGGGCTTTCGCCACCGGGCCGAGGTTGTCACGATAGATGGGCTTGCCGGCTACGCCACCGCCACCACACAGGCCCTGCCGCAGGCGCAGGCGGTGATGGGTCCCTTTCACGTGGGGCACCTGGCCACCGACACGTTGACCGTGTGCCGGCAGCACCTGCAGCAGATGACCACCGGGGCGGCGGGGGCTAGAAAAACGATCCGTTGTATAAGAACCGGAAAAACCCTGTTGACCAGGATTGACTTCCTCACTGATCGACAGCATCGGCGACTCGAGCAACTGTGGGCCACCGACGAAGACTACGTGGCTTTGGAGGTGACGTGGTCGGTGTATCAGCAAATCAACGCCGCCAATCAGCACCCGAAGAAAGCCGAGGCCAACAAGCTGATGCGGAAGGTGATCAGCACGCTGCGTTGATCGACGATGCCGAAAGGAGTTAGAGGAGATTAAGCAGCTGGGAAACACGCTGTACCGGCGCCAGAACGACGTGGCTGGCGTATTTCGATATCGGCCGCGTCCAACGGGTCCACGGCGGTCGGGTCCTGAGCGGTGCCATCGCGGACAGCCTTGCCGCTGCCGTAGACGGACTCATCACCGTAACTGCCGGCGGAGTAGTCCTTCTCGATGCGAATCCTCAAGTTGGTGTCCGCCAGGCGCACCACATCGCCCTCGGTGGGGCCATAAATCTCCGCGTAGCGGGAACGATCAATACTGATCATGGATTAAGCCTCCTCGTTCGTAGCGTGTGTGCTCGCATCCGGGCTGGGCACATTGGCCTCTGCGTTGGAGTTCTCCAGAAAGTCCTGTAACCGCTCCGCCGCGGCCTTCTTCACTGCCGGATCAACGAACGCACCATTAACCACGTTGGAAAAGCCGTACAGCACGCGTTTGCCTCCGAAATCCACCAGCTCCACTTCGCGCTCGTCGCCCGGCTCGAAACGAATGGCCAGCCCAGAAGGGATGGCCAAGTGCTTGCCATAAGCGGCCTCGCGATCAAACTGCCGCGCCGCGTTGCCCTCGTAGAAGTGGTAATGCGAACCCACCTGCACGGCGCGGTCGCCAGTGTTCGCGACCAGCACCGTCGCGGTAGCGCGCCCGGCGTTGATCTCGATGCTTCCCGGCTGGGTTTCGTACCCGAGAGGTCCTTGCGACATGTCAGCTTCTTTCTTCAGTCTCTTAATGTGGGCTAGTGATGGTGGTGCGAGTGTCCATGCCCATGAGCCTGGGAATGGCTGTGTCCGTGGGCATGTCCGTGCGTATGGCCTGTACTGTGCCCGTGTCCGAGCGCATGCCCATGGTCGTGGTCATCCTCTCCGTGCGAGTGTGCAAACCCCGCCCCGTGATCGGTCAACAACCCAGCCGCGATACCGTCATCGCCGTGCGCCGCCCAGTGCAGCGCCTTGTCATTCGACGCCACCACCGCCGCCCGCAACGCCGTCTCCTTAAACAACGCCTGCTGCTGCCCCTCAGGATCCCATTAAAGGTCGACACGAACAGCCGCTACTTCATCCAGCCCCAGCTTCGCGAGACGTGATAGGGCAGCCGGTGACGTCGGCCAAGCAAGAGAGGGCGCCCCGGCAATATCGTCGAAGGCGACCTCCACCTCCACATCCTCGGAGAACTGGCGGGCTAACCGGACACGGCGCAGCAGCTCCGCATCCGCGAACGGATCGACCGTCGCGGCGACGAACAGCAAGGAATCGGCCTTGTGCGCGAGAGACCGAATGTGATGGCGCATGCGGGCAATGGCGTAGGTATGACCACTGAGAGGTTCCGCGAGGATCAGCGTGCGCTCCGGCGACCGATCCTTCAGCCACTGTAGTGCTTGCGCTGCCTGAGTAATCGCCGTGAGATCGCGGGAAGTGCACGCCGGAACCAGAACGATGTGCTCGCAATCGAGCGCCGATAGCTCACGGGCATTCGCTACCACCGGGCAGCACGTGGCGCGTTCCAGATAGTCATGATTCGCAGACTCCGCGGTCGCATACAGCACCGTGCGCGTCTGCGGAAGATGGACATGTGAATGGGACATAGCGCGAAAACCGGGAGTTACTCGCCGGTCGGATCGTGGACACTGACCAGCTTCGTCCCATCGAGGAACGTCGCCTCCACCTGGATGAGGCTGAGGCGCTCACGGACGCCGTCCATGACATCATCGGGGCCTAGGACCCGGGGACCGATTTCCATGGCCTCGGCGACAGTGCGGCCATCGCGGGCAGCCTCGATCACCGCATTCGTAATGATCGCAGTGGACTCAGGCTCGTTGAGTTTCAAACCGCGTGCTTGGCGGCGACGGCTGACCTCAGCAGCGGTAAAGATGGCGAGCTTATCCATCTCACGGGGAGTCAATTTCTTGTCACTGAGTGTAGCGGCCCGGTGTTTCAGATTTGCTACAAAAAGCGAGGAGCTACACCTGCCCACGTTCGACACGTGAGCGAAGGCGTAGCCCCTCGCGTGGAGGTGCGCATGACCTGAGCCATGCCATGTTGGCGTGGCTAGATCAGCGCGAAGTGCTCGCTAGTGAATGCGACCGGAACGCTTCTTGTACTCGCGGTAGTTCTTCCGGCCAACGTGGACCAGGAAGAAGCCGAGGAACAGCAGGCCGAAGCCGATAATTGCACCGGCGATGGCGAACATCTGTCCGTCATCGCGGTAATCCACGGTCATGGTCGCGAGGCCCCAGAGCATGGTGCCGAAGCCGGCCAGAGAAGCAAGGATGCAGCCCATGGCGATCCAAGTAATGGAACGGTGCAGGGAGGAGTGCGGTGCGTCGAAGGACGACGGCACGTAGCCTTCCTTGTACAGGTTCTCAACGTGGAGTTCCTTTGGAAGAGACATATTGTTCTCCTAGGTTAGATGGATCTGACTAAATACTAGTCGTCCTTGCCACGGATAGCGGCACGGGTGCGTTCCTTTGTGATGGCGGCCACAGCGGTGAGCGGGATGCCTGCAGGGCAAACATCGGCACACTCGCCGTACAGGGAGCAAGGACCGAAGGTCTCTTCCACCTTGTCGACCATCTTGCGGGCACGGCGGCCGCGCTCCTCACGACCCAGTGGGGACAGGGTCAGGTGCACCAACTTAGCGCCGGTGAACAGGTGAGCTGCACCATTCGGGCAGGCAGCCACACAAGCACCACAGCCGATGCAGGCAGCGTGATCCAGAGCCTTCTCCGCGTCAGAGTGGTTAACGAGCATCTCGTCAGCGTCCGGTGCGGTACCAGCCATGACGGAAATGAAGCCGCCCTGCTCCATCACGCGATCCAGTGCGGAGCGGTCCACGACCATGTCCTTGATCACTGGGTAGGCAGCGGAACGCAATGGCTCCAGCTTGATGGTGTCGCCGTCCTTGAAGGACAGCAGGCGCTGCTGGCAGGCAGGCTTGTTCTTGTCTGGACCGTGTGGACGGTCGTTGACCATCAGGCCACAGGTGCCACAGATACCCTCACGGCAGTCAGATGCGAAAGCGAACGCTTCCTTACCTTCCTCAACGTAACGGTTGTTGACGTGGTCCAGCAGCTCCAGGATGGACATCTGCGGTGCGGCGTCGTCTACGTCGACGGACTCGAAGTGGCCTTCGGCGTTCGGGCCCGACTGACGCCAGATTTCAAGATGCAGTTTCATTACTTGTAATTCCTTGTCATCAGCGGGATCTTGTCGAAGTACAGCGGCTCAGAGTGGCGCACGAACTTGTTCGGGCCGTCTGGCTGCCAAGCGGAGACGAAGCACCAGTTGTCATCGTCACGCTCTGCCTCGCCATCCTCGGACAGGTGGTCATCGCGGTAGTGGGCGCCACAGGACTCGTCGCGGTCTAGGGCGTCGACGCACATGAGCTCACCCAGGTCCAGGTAGTCAGCAACGCGGGTTGCGTACTCCAGGGTCTGGTTCATGTAGTCGGTGCCACCTGGGATGTGGACGTTCGCCCAGAAGTCCTCGCGCAGGGCGCGGATCTTCTCGATGCCGGACTTCATGTCCTCGACATTGCGGGACACGCCACAGGAGAAGTACAGGATCTCACCGAGCTGGCGGTGGTAGTACTCCGGACCGTGTGGGTTGTCGCCCTTGATGTTCATGATGCGGTCGTAGCGAGCCTGAGCACGCTCGAGCGCCTCCTTAGCTACCGGGGAATCAGCATCCGGAATCGGCTGGCCCAGCAGTGGAGCCAGGTAGTTCGGGATGGTGAACGGCAGGGTGAACCAGCCCTCGACGGAGGAGGACAGCAGGGAGTTTGCACCCAAACGGTTCGCACCGTGGTACATCCAGGAGGACTCACCGGAGCAGAACAGACCCTTGATGGAGGTCATCTCGTTGAAGTCCGTCCACAGGCCACCCATGGTGTAGTGGCAGGTTGGGGCGATACGCATCGGGGTCTCGTAAGCGGACTCACCGATGGCCTCTTCGTACATCTGGATGAGGTTGGAGTAACGCTCACGGATGGTGTCCTTACCCAGGCGCTTGATGGCGTCTCCCAGGTCGAGGTACACGGAGTTCTTCATCGGGCCAACGCCGTAGCCGGCGTTGATCTGCTGCGCGTTCGCACGGGATGCAATATCGCGTGGCACCAGGTTGCCGAAGGCCGGGTAGCGGCGCTCCAAGAAGTAGTCGCGCTCCTCCTCAGGAATCTGGTTTGGATCGCGGTCGTCGCCCTTCTTCTTCGGAGTCCAGATGCGGCCGTCGTTACGCAGGGACTCGGACATCAGAATGGTCTTGGACTGCCACGTGGAGTTCACCGGAAGACCGGTTGGGTGGAACTGCACGAAGGATGGGGAAGCCATGTAGGCGCCCAGCTCGTACGCACGCATGATGGCGGAAGCGTTGGAGTTCTTCGCCAGGGTGGACATGTGGTACACGTTGCCGTAACCGCCGGTGGCCAGCACGGTGGCGTGGCCGGTGTGAGCCTTCAGCTCGCCGGTGATGAGGTTACGGGTGATGATGCCCTGGCAGACACCGTCCTCAACGATGAGGTCCACCAGGTCGGAGTGGGTGAAGATCTCAACGTTGCCGGCACCGATCTGGCGGTACAGGGCGGAGGTGGTGGCCAGCTGCAGCTGCTGACCCGTTTGGCCACGGGTGTAGTAGGTGCGGGAGACCTGCACACCACCGAAGGAACGGGTGGCGAGGGTGCCGCCGTACTCACGGGAGAACGGTGCGCCCACAGCGTTCATGTGGTCGATGACCTTCGGGGACTCCATAGCCAGGCGCCAGCAGTCGTTCTCGCGGCAGCGGTAGTCGCCGCCCTTCACGGTGTCCTTGGCGTGCAGGTAGGTGGAGTCGTTATCCAGCTTCTTACCGCGGGAGGAGTTCACACCACCCTGTGCGGCGATGGAGTGCGCACGGCGTGGGGAATCGTGGTAGGTGAAGACCTTGACGTCGTAGCCAAGCTCACCGAGTGCCGCGGCAGCAGCGCCACCGGCCAGGCCGGTGCCAACGATGAGGATGCGGAACTTCGCACGGTTCAGCGGGGAGACCATGCCGAAGTGCTCCTTGGCGTACTTCCACTGCTGATCCTGGCCGACGGCGTGAGGGGCGTTGTCCTTGAGGACCTTACCGATGGTCACGCCTGGAACGACGGAGTCAGGAGCCGTGAAGGCTGCCACTGCCTCGTCGTAGTTAAAGTCCGCGGTCTGATTGTGCGGGTGATTGGTGATTGCGCTCATATCTACTCTCCTTCAGACTCGCAAACTAGTGGCCTGCGGCAGGTACGAATGGCACCTGATCGACGAGCCCGAACATAACGGCCAGTGGGATGGAGATGTTGCCGATCATGATGATGGCCGGCAGCAGGTAGGACACCCATAGCACGATCTGGCGGGTGCGGTGACCCGTGATGCCCAGATCAGAGGATGCGGTCCAGATACCGTGGGACAGGTGCAGGAACAGGATCACCATTGCCAGCACGTAGAAGATCGCAACACCCGGACGGGAGAAGGATTCCACCAGGTTCTGGTAGGCAGCGTGAGAGCCGTCCACTGGGCCCTGGAAATCACCTGGGGCAGCGGGCTGCGCGCCGAGGGTCAGGTCCAGCAGGTGGAAGATGATGAACAGCAGCAGCACGATGCCGGTGACCGGCATGGAGCGTGCGGTAAAGGTGTTCCAGCTGGACACCATCTTCTTGCGCTTGAAGCGGCCACGGGACTTGTGGGCGCGGCCGACCAGCGCGAATGCACAATAGACGTGGAGCACCAGTGCTACGAGCAGCACGATGCGTGCGAGCCACAGGAAGGACTCGTGTGGCAGCAGTGGGTAGCCGAATTCACGCAGGAAATCGGCGTAGGAGTTGAAGGACTCGGCACCCATGTAAACCTTCAGGTTACCGAGCATGTGTACGAGGACGAAGAGGCCGAAGATGATGCCCGTGATGGCCATCGTCAGCTTCATAGCCCAAGATGGGAAGCCTGGCTTTTCGCGCAGTGGCTTAGTGTTTATTTTTCCGTGAGCAATTGCCTCACGGTCGTCATATTTAACAGTCATGGCACCTCCAGTGTCATGGCTACTTTAAGGCTTAGACTGTTCGACTCACTAGTTCACAACCGTTAGCAGAGACCACTTACACCCCGTTAAGGGGGAATTTTAAATAATCCATTAAATTATGTGAACCAGATCACATCAGCTCGCGTATTTCTGCAATATTCACGTTGCGAAAAGGGCGCCCCCAAGGGCGCCCGAACATGCGGTTTTAGTGCTTTAGTTAGCTCTTTTCCTTCCGCCCGAAAGAGGCGTGCTCGCCGCGTTCATCTTCCTTCTTCGCACGCTCTGCCAACCGGTCCGATGTCGCTGCGTCGTCGCCCAATTGGGTATCGCCCTTGACAAATACGGGTTCCTCCCCAACGATCACGCTCTCGCCCATGACCCAGATCGGACCAACTCGGTGATCGCCCTCGGCCACCTTCAATTCGACGCCATCAGGCTGCACCTTCACGAGGATCCGAACACCGTGCAGCGTGATCGTGTACTCGAGGTAATCCCAATCCTCCGGCAGACGCGGGTTAATGGAGAACTGGCCGTAGTAGTCGCGCAGACCACCGAAGCCGAACGTCAGCGCCGTCCACACGCCACCACAGGATGCGATGTGCACGCCGTCTTGGGTGTTGCCGTGCAGGTTGGCGAGATCCACGAACAGACCCGTGTGGAAGAAGTGCGCCGCTTTGTCCCGGTATCCCAGCTCCGCAGCCATGATCGACTGCACCACTGCCGACAGGGTGGAATCGCCGGTGGTGAGACGATCGTAGTAGTCGTAGTCCGCCCGCTTGTGCTCGGTGGAGAAGGTCTGCCCCTGGAGGAACAACGCCAGTACCACGTCGGCCTGCTTGACCACCTGGTAACGGTAGATCGTCAGCGGGTGGTAGTGCAGCAGCAGCGGGCGCTTGGCCTCACCATTCGGATCATCGAGGTTCCACACCTCGCGCTGCAGGAACTGATCGTCCTGCGGGTTCATGCCCAATTCCTCATTGAACGGAATGTACATGCAGTCCGCAGCCTTCACCCACAGCTCCAGCTCCCGGTCGGACAGCTTCTCGCTCTTGACCAGGTTCTTGTAAGCCTCCGGGCGATCCTCCTGCATCTGCTTGACCACGCTGGCGGCCACGCGCAGGTTGTACTGCGCCATGACGTTTGTATACAGGTTGTTGTTCACCACGGTGGTGTACTCATCCGGCCCCGTCACAGAGTGGATCTCGAAGCAATCGCCAGACTTGTTGAAGAAGCCCAGGGACATCCAGAAACGCGCCGTGCCGACGAGGATATGAATACCCTGCTCCAGCAGGAAGTCCGTGTCCCCCGTGGCGTACACGTACTTCATCAACGCAAACGCGATATCCGCGTCGATGTGATACTGCGCCGTACCTGCCGCGTAGTAGGCGGAAGATTCCTGGCCATTGATGGTGCGCCACGGGAACAGCACACCATCATGGGACAGCTCAAGCGCACGCTGCTTCGCCGCCGGCAGCATGTCATGGCGGAAGCGCAACGCATTACGCGCAAACATGGGGTTGGTGTAGCTGAGGAACGGCAGCACGTAGATTTCCGTATCCCAGAAGTAATGGCCGCCATAACCGGAACCGGTCATGCCCTTCGCCGGCACGCCGGAGGTCTCCGCACGGGCAGAGGCCTGCACCAGCTGGAACAGGTTCCAGCGCACCGCCTGCTGCAACTCCGGGCGACCGCCAATCTTCACATCGGAACGCTCCCAGAAGCGGGCGAGCCACTCCGCCTGATTAATCACCAGGTTGCGGAAACCCACCGACTTCGCACGGTTGATCGTGCGAGCACAGCGGAAGCCCAGCTCCTGTGGTGCCACATGGCGAGAAGAGTGGTAGCTGACAAACTTCTCCAGACGCAGCTTCAGGCCCTTCTTGCCATTGATGTGATAGGTCACACGGGCCACGTCATCCTCGACCTCCGTGGTGATCTCCACGCCGGAATCCTCACCGGACTCCGGGTTGTACAGGTCTAGGACATGGTCCATGGACGCAGCGACGGTCATGCCAGAGTGGTTGATCTGGTAGCCCAAAGTCGCACGCTCTGGCTCCGGCTGCGAGCGGTACTTCGGCAGGAATACCCTCTCCACAAACTCCTCACCGCGGCGGGGGTCAAAGCCCTCCTCGGCAGCCTCGCGGGCATTATTGTCCGGGAACTCCCCCTCGCCATCTTCGCGGTTAAGCAGCTGGGAACTAATGACCACTGCGGCGTCGTCATCCAAGAGCTCGACTTCTAGGCTCATGATTGCCAGGTGACGCTCCTGAAAGCTCACCATGCGCTCAGAGGTGACGCGCACGCGCTTGCCACCCGGAGTGCGCCACACCAGGTCGCGGCGCAGCACGCCCTCGCGGAAGTCCAGGCTGCGCTTGTAATCAGTAACCTCGGCATTACCCAGGCGCAGCGGCTCGTCGTCAATGTAGAGGCGCATCGCCTTGGCATCCGGCACACTCACAATGCCCTGACCCGCACGTGCCAGACCGTAGGCATCCTCCGCGTGCTGGATATTCCAGGTCTCATGCACACCATTAATGAAGGTGCCGTGCTTGGAGGAATCGCGCCCCTCCTCCGGATTGCCGCGCAAGCCCAAGTAACCATTCGAGAGGGCGAAGAGTGTCTCGGAAACCCCCAGGTCCATGCGGTTGGGCTTAGTTTCAATCAGCGCCCATTCGTCCACCGGGTTGTTCTCCCGATCGATCTCCTCCAACGGATTGACGCTGTAGTGCTTCCAGTCCGCGCGGAAGTCCTCATCGGCCAGGTTGCCGCCGTTAATTGGGCGGTACGGGCCGTGAATCTTGCCTTCACGCCGCTGTGTCAGGAATGCTTCCAGCTGTTTCCTGGACTTATCGCTCAGCGTCATCCGCCAGCTCCTTCACGCTAAAAATCTTCTCTAGAGGGTCGGTTTACGTATCTATATGTGGAGACTAAGTCTTCGTATTAAGAGATTAAGGGTTCAAAAGACAGCCCGCCCGGTAGGGCAATAAGGGCGAAACCCACCGGTGCAGACCCCGGCAACCACGAGGGGTCAGAGTAGTTCCGCAAGGTCGGAAACCACAACATCGGCGCCGGCCTTTTTCAACGCCTCTACTCCGGTACCGCGATCCACACCGAGAACCAGGCCGAAGCCGCCGGCCTTTCCACTCGCGACGCCACTCGTCGCGTCCTCGATCACCACCGCATCCTCGGGCTTTGCACCACTCAACTCCGCGCCATACAGGTACGTATCCGGCGCGGGCTTGCCCGGCAGCTCACGCTCAGTGGCGACAATGCCATCGACAATCACGGGGAAGCGATCGAGCAGGCCAGCGGCGTCGAGCACCGGACGAGCATTCTTAGACGAGCTAACAATCGCCAACGCCGGCACCTGCTCCCCCGCCTCCGCCTTCGCCCGAATAGCATCCAACAACTGAACCGAGCCAGGGTACGCATCCACGCCCTCGGCAACGAGCTTGAGGAAATCCTCATTCTTACGGGCACCCAGACCATGAATGGTATCCACGTCTGCGGAATCATCCGGGTGGCCGATATCCAGGTGAATGCCCCGACTCTCAAGCAGAGCGGCCACACCCTCATCGCGACGACGACCATCGAGGTAATCGAAGTAATCCTGTTCCACGTAATCGCGCGCGCCCTGCTTCTCCAGGAACGCACTGAACATTCTGCGCCAGGCTTCGCGGTGCAGATCAGCGGTCGGGGTAATCACACCATCGAGGTCGAACAGTAGCGCCCCGTAGCTCAGCAGTGGTTTATCCAGAGCAGTCACAGCGGTTGGGTTCCTTCCCATCGCGATCAGAATCGTGTTCCCCATAGTAATGATGTCTGACGCGACAGGTCGGGCCGGAAATACTCACGAAACACTTCAGGGGTAGCTCCGCCTGCAGCTAAACCCACCACTCAGCCCGCAGCTCAGCCACACACGAGCGCCCACGGCCGCACACGGGCCAGCTGCTAGGTCACGCTACGCCTTGCCGCGGTCCACTGCCATGCCGCGATCAACTATCGGGTTCAGGCTTCATCAATGAAAGGGTAATCCGTGTACCCGCGCTCCCCACCCCTGTAAAACGTGGAAGGATCCGGCTCATTGACACCCAGATTCTCCTCCCACCGGCGCGCAAGATCCGGATTAGCAATAAACATGCGGCCCACAGCCACAGCATCCGCACGGCCAGAAGCCACAAGCTGCTCCGCCTCCTCGCGCTCCGTGATCTCAGCGAAACCACTATTGACGATCAAAGGCCCATCGAAACATTCACGGATCCATGCCGGCAGGTCGCTGGTGGCGTCGACATCATGAGAATCCCCAACCCCCAACGCGTCCCTATGCAGCAGGGAAAGATACGCCAAGTCCAGGTCCGCCACGCCATCCAGCAACGCACCATAAGTCTCCAGCACATCCGCGCGATCCTCCTCCAACGCGCCCTGAATGTTGTGCTCCGGGCTGATACGCAGCGCCGTCCGCTCCGCGCCGATCTCCTCGGCAACCGCCCGCACAATCTCCACGACAAACCGCGCCCTGTGAGCCGCACTGCCTCCGTACTCATCCGTCCTCTTATTCGACGCCGGGCTGAGGAACTGATGCAGGAGATACCCATTAGCCCCATGGACCTCCACACCATCAATGCCCGCATCCACCGCTCGCCGGGCCGCTGCCACAAACTCAGAAACAACGCGCTGAAGGTCTTCCGCGGTAGCCTCCCGTGGGACGGGTCCGGGGAGCTTGCCATCGTAGGTGTAGAACTCGGTGCCGGAGGCGATGGCGCTCGGGGCAATGGGCTCCGCGCCACGGAGATTAGCTGGGTGGCCAATGCGGCCGCCCTGCATCACCTGAATGAACAGCACACCATTGTTGGCGTGCACCTCGTCGGCGACGCGGCGCCACGCATCGACATGATCCGCATTGGCAATGCCCGCTTGGCCTGGGAAAGTGCGGGATTCGAAGGTTGGGAAGGCCCCTTCCGTCACGACGAGTCCGGCAGAGGCGCGCTGTGCGTAGTACTGGACGTGCAGGTCGGTGGGGGTGCCATCTTCGCCTGCACGTTGGCGGGTGAGGGCGGCCATTGTCAGGCGGTTAGTTAGGTCGTGTTGGCCTACTCGGACTGGGTCGTAAAGTGTCGTTCCGCTAGTCATGCCAACCCAACGTACTCTTCTGCTGGGGGCTTTCACTGGCGCGTTCGCTAGGGGCTTTCACCCTCCTGCAGAATCCGCGGGACTTTCCCCGTAAAAACGGCCAAAACCACCCATAACCCCCGCAGATTCCACACAATCCAGACAGCCCCCGCGGATTCCGCGCGCCCTAGTTAGCCCCCAGGGATTTTGTTTGATTGAGGCGCAGTAGTGGGGAAGATGGACCCACATAGCCAGCGCCGAGACCCATTGCATGCAAAAGCACACGTAAAACGGGCGCCCACCACACGCAAAACACATGCTAAAGGGCGCCCATCACTTGCAATAGCGATGAACGCCCAATTTACCGGTGAGTGCTACCGGCGATCTCACCAGCGGTGGCAGAAAGCCTCACAGCACCGGAACCACAGAGAACAACTTTTCACGTAGCAAGGGCTAGGTACCGGCCAAGTGCCTACCACATGTCGGCAAACTACCCGACCTCACCGGCCAGGTACCGGCCACACAACCGGTTAGTCGCCAGTTGCAACTCGCTCAATTAACCCTGGTCGATGCCCTCACGCTGCTTGAACTCCAAACGACGTGCGTGCAGGATCGGCTCAGTGTAACCAGCCGGCTGCTCCAGACCCTTAAACACCAGGTCCTTCGCAGCCTGGAAAGCCACGGAGTCGTCGAAGTTCGGCGCCATGTTGCGGTAGGCAGCATCCCCAGCGTTCTGCTGGTCGACCTTCGCGGCCATGCGCTGCAGGGAGTCGAGGACCTGCTCCTCGGTCACCACGCCGTGCTTGAGCCAGTTGGCCAGGTGCTGGGAGTTAATGCGGCAGGTCGCGCGGTCCTCCATCAGGTCGATGTCGTGGATGTCCGGGATCTTGGAGCAACCAACACCCTGCTCCACCCAGCGGACCACATAACCCAGGATGGACTGGGAGTTATTGTCGATCTCCTCGGCGATCTCCTCAGCAGACCAATCAGCAGACTCCGCCACCGGCAGGGTAAGGATGTCGCCCAGGGTCTCGCGGCGACCCTCGGTGCGCAGCTTGTCCTGCACCTCGAAGACATCCACCTCGTGGTAGTGGGTCGCGTGCAGCGTCGCACCCGTCGGGGACGGAACCCACGCGGTAGAAGCGCCCTCCTTCGGCTGACCAATCTTCTGTGCGAGCATGTCAGCCATCAGATCAGTCTTGGCCCACATGCCCTTACCGATCTGAGCCTTGCCCGGCAGGCCGTGCTCCAGGCCGGCGTCGACGTTGTTGTCCTCGTAGGCGATCTTCCACGGTGCGGTCTGCAGGTCCGCCTTGCGAACCATCGGGCCGGCCAGCATGGAGGTGTGGATCTCATCACCGGTGCGGTCCAGGAAGCCGGTGTTAATGAACGCCAGGCGCTCCTTAACCTCTGCGATGCAGGCATCCAGGTTGGCGGTGGTGCGACGCTCCTCGTCCATCACGCCGACCTTGAGGGTGAAGCGAGGCAGGTCCAGCAGGTCCTCCACGGCTGCGAACAGCTCGTTGGTGAAGGCAACCTCCTCCGGGCCGTGCTGCTTCGGCTTCACGATGTAGATCGAACCGGTACGGGAGTTACGCAGCGGGTTGTTCTCATCCAGACCCGGGATCGCAGCAGCCGAAGTAATAACGGCATCCATGATGCCCTCAAAGATCTCCTCGCCGTTCTGATCCAGGATCGCCGGGTTCTGCATCAGGTGGCCAACGTTACGCACGAACAGCAGGGAACGACCATGCAGACGCAGCTCCTCACCATCACGGGAGGTAAACACAGGATCCTCGTTGAGCTTACGGGTGAAGGTTCGCCCCGACTTGGTAATAGTTTTTGTCAGATTACCAACATTTAGCCCAAGCCAGTTGCGATAACCCAGAGTTTTATCCTCTGCATCCACAGCTGCCACTGAGTCTTCAAAATCGATAATTGTCGTCACTGCGGATTCGAGGTTCAGGTCCTTCACACCGGCCTTGTCGGTCTTGCCGATCGGGGACTCCGGGTCAATCTGGATGTCGATATGCAGACCGTTGTTGTACAGCAGAATGTCGGTCGGGTTGGCCTTGTCACCGCCGAAGCCGACGTAAACCTCGGGCTCGCGCAGGTGCACATCGTTGCCGTCGATGGTGGCGGTCAGCTGGCCAGACTCGACGGCGTACTTGGTGACGTCCTTGTGGGAACCGGACTCCAGCGGTACAACGCGGTCCAGGAACTCGCGACCCCACTCGATGACCTTGTCACCACGGACCTTGTTGTAACCAGTGCCCTTCTCCTGGCCGTTTTCCTCAGAGATAGCATCGGTGCCGTACAAAGCGTCGTACAGAGAACCCCAGCGAGCGTTCGCCGCGTTCAGCGCGAAGCGGGCGTTCAACGCCGAAATAACCAGCTGTGGGCCGGAAGTCTCTGCGATCTCGCTATCTATATTCTGGGTCGTAATCTCAAAGTCGCCCGGCTCGTCAACCAGGTAGCCGATCTCCTTCAGGAAGGCCTTGTACTCCTCCGGATCCTGAGCACCCTTGTGATCCTCATACCAGGCGTCCATCTTCTTCTGCAGCTCGTCGCGCTTGGCCAGCAGCTCGCGGTTACGCGGGGTGTACTCCTCGACGATCTTGCCGAAGCCATCCCAGAACTTCTCCTGCTCCTCGGCGGAATCCTTGCCGATGACGGGAAGTACCTCAGTGTTAACGAAGTCATAGAGAGTCTTGGCAACCTGAAGGCCGCCAGCGGTTACGCTCTCGGCACCTTGAGAAATAGCGGAATTAGAAATCATTGTAAAATACTCCTTTTCAGAAAACATCTAGTAGGATCGGCACATACCGAGAATATTGTTGGCTACGTAGTTCAGAATCATCTCCTCACTGACAGGCGCCGTTCGAAACAAACGTGCCGGCCAGAATAATTCTGAGACACGATAATCCTTCACAAATCCGTTACCACCGTGGGTCTGGATCGCCCGATCAACACTCTTTACTGCAGCCCTGGCCGCAGCAAATTTAGAATAATTTGCACTGGCGCCACAGTCCGCGCCGGAATCGAAATCTGAAGCCGCACGAAAAGTCATATTCCGTGCCAACTCTATATCTATTTTTACCTCTGCGAGTGGATGCGAAATAGCAGCGCCAATCGGCTCCAGCGATTCTGCACTGTCAATCAGTTGGATCTCGTATTTTGCATGATCCAAGAGATTAGCCAGCGCAAGGCCAGCAATTCCTGCCCCTATAATTCCAATCTTCATTTTAGGCACTCCTTGCTTGGTCAATATAGCTCTGCCGGGCAAACACAAACCCCACCGCAACCATTAGAACCACTCCTAACGCCATGCATAGGCTTGCAATCGACAATCCGGTTAGATCGATGAGGTACCCACCTGCCAGAGGAACAACACTCGCAGCGGCATACGTACCCAAACTCAAAAGTGCTGTTGCTCCAGGCACCGAATCTTCGTCAACCTCTTGATGGATCAGTCCAAAGCTGCCCAAATTACTAATCCCTTGCCCTGCACCTATAAGTACCGCGCTTAGAATCAGGAACCATAAGCTCTGTTGCGTCATTGCTGCGCCAAAGATGCACATCGCCAACGCGATTAGCACCATAGAGAATCTGATGTGTGCAAGGCTGTGGAGTCGACGGACTAGACTCTGCGCGATCGGGCTAACCGCATACATACCTCCTGCAATCAGGCCAGCACCCAGGGGTCCGCTTGTTTCACTAATTCCGTTGAGAAGTGTTGGAGACAGTGCCAAAACAATTCCAGCAGCCGTCATTCCCGGACCAAAAGCCCCGAGACCAGCAAGAACAACACGCTTGTCTTTCTTCCCCAGCCCCTTGTGGGGCAACAAGTCTCTCCTGGGCTTACGCTCCGTCTCCAGTTCTGTTCCGATCACTACCAGCGATATTGCGAGAAGGAGAGCCATAAGAACGAAAACCGTCTTCGTCGGCCATGGAGCCAACTGCGCAACCACGCCCGCAAACAGGGGCCCGGCGGCCAACCCTATTGCGATACCTAACGTAGCCGTGAGCGTAGCTTTAGAGGATTCATCCTCACTAGCCATACTTTGCACAGCCGATGGCCCTAGCACCAAGAGGGCTCCGGAGCACAGACCAGTGAGAATCCGAGCCAGTAGAAGTATTGGAATACTGTCTGCAAAGACGTAAAAGAGACAGGAAATAATACCGAGCACCACAGCCACTTGCTGCGTACGCTTCCTTCCCCAACTATCACTGAGCCCCGGTGCCAACAAGAAGGCTGGCGCGAGCCCTCCAAGGTACATGATGAAGATGAGCGTCAGTGTCCCTGCAGAGAAGCCAATATCCGCACGCCACAGTTCCATCAGCGGGGTCGCGAGGTTCGGCAGCATGAATCCAGCCACCAACGGAAACGCATACAAAGCCAGAGGAAGTGTGCGACGTGTCATACTCCAACACTAACCCCCTGAGGGGGTTAGTTCAAGAGGTACTGTAGATTTTATGAATACTTCATCCACAAACCAGCTTCGCCAGCTTTCTTTTGTGTTTTATGGCGAGCGGCCTGCTCTTGACTTTGCGAATACCCTTCGGCGCCGTAAAGATCCGCTGCATCCTACGGTCGACCTTCTCGGCGATCGTTCTGACTTCGTCAGCTGGCTTAACCAAGCTCGCCAAGCAACGTCTTGGGCCCGCGAACTTCCTGAGCTTGTGAAAACTCCAATGCCGATTGATCAGGAAAGCGTTACGACGCTTCGCGAGGCAGTTCTAATTTTGGCAGAGCACAGCCTCGGCATGAATACGCTCTCCTCATTCGAGTTAAACTCCACCATCGATGTACTCAACGACTGGTCCACTAGGCGACCTTTACTTCAGTTGGACGCTCAGACCTTCTCGCCGGAGCCGCTTCGCAGTGAAGAGTCTGATCCCAGGAAAACACTGGCAAAGAATCTTGAGCTGGAGCAGGCATTAGGTTTTGTCGCTGCCGACGCGGTTGCACTTTTCGGAACTAATGACCGGCAGCGATTGAAGATATGCGGCCACGAGCGTTGTGGAATTCTCTTCGAGGATCGCTCTAACGGCCTGCGGAGGCAGTGGTGCTCGATGAAGGACTGTGGCAATCGGGCTAAAGCCCGTCGCTACTCTCATAACAAGTAACCCGGGCTCTTAACCAGGATCTATTCTGCACCAGTCAAAGAGAAAACCCCGCCCCAAGGCTCCGTTAACAGCCTCAGAGACGGGATCTAATTTGCAGGGGGTGCGAGAACGAGCACCTCCCTAAATGTAGCTAATTAGGCGATGCCGTTTTTAGCCTTGAATTCCAAACGACGTGCGTGCAGGATCGGCTCGGTGTAACCAGCAGGCTGGTTCACACCATCGAGGATCAGCTCCTTAGCAGCCTGGAAGCCGATGGAGTTATCGAAGTCCGGAGCCATTGGCAGGTACGCATCGTCGCCAGCATTCTGGCGGTCCACGACCTCAGCCATACGCTGCAGAGAGTCGATGATCTGCTCCTCGGTGACAACACCGTGCAGCAGCCAGTTAGCCAGAGTCTGGGAGGAGATACGCAGCGTAGCGCGGTCCTCCATCAGGTCAACATCGTTGATGTCCGGCACCTTCGAGCAACCAACGCCCTGCTCGACCCAGCGGATCACGTAGCCCAGGATGGACTGGCAGTTGTTGTCCAGCTCGTTGGCCTTCTCCTCATCGGACCAGTCAGCGCCCGGCTCACCAGCCTTCGCAGCAGCAACTGGAATGGTCACCAGGTCACCGAAGGAGTCGCGGCGACCATCGGCGATCAGCTTGTCCTGAGCACCGAAGACATCGACCTCGTGGTAGTGGGTAGCGTGCAGCACGCCACCGGTTGGGGAAGGAACCCATGCAGTGGAAGCACCCTGCTTTGGCTGACCGATCTTCTGCTCCAGCAGCTCAGCCATCTGCTCGGTCATGGCCCACATGCCCTTACCGATCTGAGCCTTGCCCTGCAGGCCGTGGGCCAGGCCGGCGTCGACATTGTTGTCCTCGTAGGCCAGCATCCACGGTGCGGTCTTCTGAACGGCCTTGCGGAACATTGGGCCTGCGTGGATGGAGGTGTGGATCTCGTCGCCGGTGCGGTCCATGAACCCGGTGTTGATGAACACCACGCGCTCGGATACTTCCTTGATCGCAGCATCCAGGTTGACGGAGGTACGGCGCTCCTCATCCATGAGGCCGACCTTCAGGGTGTTGCGCTCCAGCCCCAGCAGGTCCTCGACGTCTGCGAAGAGCTCGTTGGTGAACGCAACCTCTTCTGGGCCGTGCTGCTTTGGCTTCACGATGTAGATGGAGCCAGTGCGGGAGTTCTTGCGGGCATTGTCCTGGTCCAGGCCTGGGATTGCGCAGGCTGCGGTGATGACGGAGTCCATGATGCCCTCGAAGATCTCCTCGCCGTTCTGGTCGAGGATCGCAGGGTTCTGCATCAGGTGGCCAACGTTGCGGACCAGGTTGAGGGAGCGGCCGTGGAGGGTGACCTCGGAACCGTCGAGGGCGGTGTAGGTGCGGTCGTCGTTGATCTCGCGGGTGAGGGTCTTGCCCTTGCGCTCGAATTCTACCTTCAGGTCGCCGACGTTGAGGCCCAGCCAGTTGGTGTAGCCCAGGGTCTTGTCAGCGGCGTCAACGGCGGCGACGGAGTCCTCCAGGTCCATGATGTTGGTCACGGCTGCCTCGAGGATGATGTCCTTCACGCCAGCCTTGTCGGTGGAGCCAACTGGGGACTCGGCGTCGATGAGCAGCTGGATGTGCAGGCCGTTGTGCTTGAAGTAGATCGACTCTGGGGAAGCGACGTCACCGGTGTAGCCGACCAGGGTCTCCGGCTCGCGCAGGCCAGCGGTTGCGCCGCCTTCGAGGGTGACCTGCAGGCGTCCGTCGACGATGTCGTAGGAGGTCACGTCGGAGTGGGAGGCGTCCACGAGTGGCAGAGCCTTGTCCAGGAAGTTACGGCTCCAGGCGATCACTCGGTCGCCGCGAACCTTGTTGTAGCCCGGGGTGTCCTTTTCGGCGCCACCGTCTTCTGGGATGGCGTTGGTGCCGTAGAGGGCGTCGTAGAGGGAGCCCCAGCGTGCGTTCGCGGCGTTGATGGCGAAGCGGGCGTTCAGCACTGGCACGACCAGCTGTGGGCCGGCGGTGGAGGTGATTTCGGTGTCCACATTGGCGGTGGTGACCTGGTACTCGCCTGGGTCTTCGACCAGGTAGCCGATCTCCTTCAGGAAGGCGACGTAGGCGTCCTGGTCCTGCTCGCCTGGATGCTCCTTGTACCACTCATCCAGCTTATTCTGCAGCTCGTCACGCTTTGCGAGCAGTTCGCGGTTGCGTGGGGTGAACTTCTCGACGATCTTGCCGAAGCCGTCCCAGAATGCGCCCTTTTCAACGTTGGTGCGTGGCAGCACCTGCTCGTTGACGAAGTCGTAAAGGGTCTTGGCGACCTTCAGGCCACCAGCTTCGACGCGTTCTGTCTGCTGGGCTTGAGTCATTTCATACACCTCTATCTATCGGCTGTGCACTTCTCCCATTCAGCCTAGGTGACGGGAGTCACTCGCGGGGATATTCCTTACCTTCGCTCTCCTTTTTCCACCCCCACCCAAGGGATTTTCGCCACATTCGCGTTGCTCTTGTTTTCTATTTCGACGCCACCGGCTGCCCGTCAGAGGGTCTCGTTGTCCCAGTAAGACGCCCACTGTTCAACGATATGCACTGTTTTAAACGACAACGTAATAAGTTGGAAACTTTGCAAACTTTGCAAAACTGGGCACCACCCCCACACAGAAATAGACCCTCTACCGGCATTGACGGGGTATTTTCCCTTGGTACTCTGAGCATTAGCGACAAGAGGTACAGGCTTCACCAAATCGTCACATTGGAGCAACGTTCCCACGATGTTTCATGTGATCGGTCCGAGGTCACACCTTCAGGTCGTGCATGTCTCGCGCTTGTGAGCGCGGGAACGTAAGCACAACTCCTCCATATAAGGAAGTGAAGAACCACATGACTAACACTGGCAAGGCACGTACCGCTGCTGAAATCCAGAAGGATTGGGACGAGAACCCACGCTGGGCCAACGTCAAGCGCGATTACACCGCTGAGCAGGTTGCTGAGCTGCAGGGCACCGTTGTCGAGGAGCACACCCTCGCTCGTCGCGGCGCTGAGATCCTGTGGGAGGCTGTCAACAAGGGTGACGATTCCTACATCAACGCTCTGGGCGCACTGACCGGTAACCAGGCTGTGCAGCAGGTTCGCGCTGGCCTGAAGGCTGTCTACCTGTCCGGTTGGCAGGTTGCTGGTGACGCTAACCTCTCCGGCCACACCTACCCTGACCAGTCCCTGTACCCAGCTAACTCCGTTCCTTCCGTTGTTCAGCGCATCAACAACGCTCTGCTCCGTGCAGACGAGATCGCTCGCATCGAGGGCGACGACTCCGTTGAGAACTGGCTCGTGCCAATCGTTGCCGATGGCGAGGCTGGCTTCGGTGGCGCTCTGAACGTCTACGAGCTGCAGAAGGCCATGATCAAGGCTGGCGCCGCTGGTACCCACTGGGAGGACCAGCTCGCTTCCGAGAAGAAGTGTGGCCACCTGGGCGGCAAGGTTCTGATTCCTACCCAGCAGCACATTCGTACCCTGAACTCTGCACGTCTGGCAGCTGACGTTGCCAACACCCCAACCCTGGTTGTTGCTCGTACCGACGCTGAGGCCGCTACCCTGCTGACCTCCGACGTTGACGATCGCGACAAGCCATTCCTGACCGGTGGCCGCACCTCCGAGGGCTTCTACAACGTTCAGAACGGCGTTGAGCCTTGCATCGCTCGTGCGAAGGCATACGCTCCTTACGCTGACCTGATCTGGATGGAGACCGGCACCCCAGACCTCGAGCTGGCTAAGAAGTTCGCCGAGGCTGTCCGCGAGGAGTTCCCAGACCAGCTGCTGGCCTACAACTGCTCCCCATCCTTCAACTGGTCTGCACACCTCGAGGCAGACGAGATCGCCAAGTTCCAGAACGAGCTGGGCGCAATGGGCTTCAAGTTCCAGTTCATCACCCTGGCTGGCTTCCACGCCCTGAACTACTCCATGTTCGACCTGGCTTACGGCTACGCTCGCGAGCAGATGACCGCATTCGTCGACCTGCAGAACCGCGAGTTCAAGGCAGCCGAGGAGCGCGGCTTCACCGCTGTGAAGCACCAGCGCGAGGTTGGCGCCGGCTACTTCGACCGCATCGCCACCACCGTGGATCCAAACTCCTCCACCACCGCTCTGAAGGGCTCCACCGAGGAGGGCCAGTTCAAGTAAGCCGACCCGCAGCATCTTGCTGCTCTAGGTTTTAGAACTTCAAGGCCAGTGGCAGCGTCGTGTTGACGATCTTCGGATCGTCCCACCGCGGCGCTGCCACTTTTGCTTTCCATACAGCTCCGGGCAGGTGGAGAGTTTGTTTGTGCCGGTACGGCAATTCTCTCGAGGCCTATACTCGGCGATATGAGCAATACCGAGCCCCAGCCGGAAGCCGTCATCTGTCGCGCGGGCAAAGCGCCAGACGGTGCCCTCCCCGTCGAGATCATCACTTCACGCGACGTTCCCCTCGGCGGGCCTCGCGCCATGACCGTGCACCGCACCCTCCCCCAGCGCCAGCGTTCACTGATCGGTGCCTGGTGCTTCATCGACCACTACGGGCCGGATGATGTTTCCACGACCGGCGGGATGGACGTGGCCCCTCACCCACATACCGGATTGCAGACGGTCAGCTGGCTGTTCGAGGGGGAGATCCAGCACATTGACTCCGGTGGCAACCGAGGACTCGTCCTGCCTGGAGAGGTCAACCTCATGACCGCCGGCCGTGGCATCTGCCACTCGGAGACGTCCACTGAGAAAACAACGAAGCTCCACGGCGTGCAGCTGTGGCTCGCATTGCCGGACTCCGTGAGAAATACCGCACCACGCCGCTTCGAGCACTTTGAGCCCGAACGTGTCGATGTGCCCGGAGGATCTCTGCTCGTCTTCCTCGGTTCCCTGGCTGGAAGCACCAGTCCTGTGACCACTCACACCCCGATCCTCGGTGCAGAGCTGTTGGTTGGTCCCGGGGAGACTGTCACCCTCGACGTCGATCCCACCTTCGAGCACGGCCTCCTTGCTGACTCCGAAGGCCTCCACCTCGAGGGCGTAGCGGTGCCACGCACAGCGGTGGGCTATACCGGCGTCGGCGCCACACAACTGCGCATAGCCAACACCAACGATTCCGCACCTGCTCGAGCGCTGTTGCTCGGCGGCGAACCCTTTGGCGAGGACATCGTGATGTGGTGGAACTTCGTGGGCCGCAGTTCGGAGGAGATCACCGAGTTCCGCAACGCCTGGCAAGAGCGCACCGAGCAGTTCGGGCAGGTCGAAGGCTATGTGGGCCACGGCGGAGAAGGACGCAATGCGGACGGTCTCAGCTGGCTGCCCGCCCCCAAACTGCCGAAAGCTACCCTGCGAGCCCGGCGCAACCCTGCACCCAACGCCCGGCCCGATGAGCCACAGCACGGCCAGCGCACGGAGACCACCACCCTCCCCCGGCACTGAGCAACCTGTGTTCATGGACAAGACCAACCCAGAGGTCTTCAAGGCGATGAACGAGGCAGCGAAGCAGTCACAGAAAGCCGGGGAGCAGGCAGGCCTCTCCCGAGCATTGCTGGAGCTGGTCAACGTTCGCGTTTCCCAACTCAACGGCTGCCCTACCCGCTTGAGCGTGCACGTGCCCGCAGCAGAGCAGGCCGGTGTGGACCCGATGAAGATTGCCACCCTTCCGTCTTGGCGCCACGCGGAGATCTTCAGTGACGAGGAGCGCGGCGCACTCGGCCTTGCAGAGTCTCTGACGGTTCATTCTGGTGCATCGCGCGTGCTGAACGGCGACCGCTCCGACGACGATGATGCCAAGGCTGTAGAAACCTTCAGCGAGGAGCAGCTCGCCGCACTCCAGTGGGCGATCATCACGATCAATTCCTTCAACCGCATCTCAATCGCCAGCCAGTACCCAGTGCGCCGCCCCAAGGCTTAGCTCCAAAGGACTCAGTCCGAGAGCTGAGCCCAGCTGGTTTGCGGCTAACGGACTTGCCACTCGCTGGCCTAAGACCGAGAGCCCAAGCTCCCACTGGCGGTCCGCGACTATCGCCGTCAGCTGAGGCGGATCATTCGATCCAGTGAGGCGATCACATCCTCCCGCTCCACTCCCTGCGCGATCATCTCCGCAGCGCGGTGGGTGGCGGTATCCACTAGGTCGGCATAGGCCTCCGCCTCCCCCTTCGGCAACCCCGCCTTCTCAAGGATTGCCACCAACTCCGGCCGCATGACATTGTGCGCACACAGCACCCGAGCATCCTCGAACACACTCGGCACCTTGGACGCGGCGACCATCATGGCGTGGCGTGTGCCGTCGGCAAAGAGATCCAAGGTTGTGCGCACATAGGCGCTGAGCTTGGCATTTGCTAGCGCCGCACCGTGCTTGCCGGAACTGGCCTCGACCTGTTCCATCTCCTTGCTCACGGCAGCCGCCCACTCCTCCATGAGCATGATGAGCAACTGCCCCATCAGGTCCGCACGCGAGGACACATACTGGTACACGCTAGAGCGCGCGAGCCCAACGTCCTTCGCCACTTCGCCAAGGGTCGGCACATCGCCTTCGTGCTCCACGATGTAGCGCAGTGCCGCGTCGAGCACCTGCTTGTGCTGTTTGGCACGGTGCTCTGCCACGGTCGGCGCACTGATTTTCGGCATGGCCCTTATCTTAAGACATGGCTTTTCCGGCAGGCTAAGCCTTTGCCTCTGCCCCGGGCTCACTGTCGGTCTTGTCCTTGGCTTCGCCAGATGCCTCAGCCTTCGCCTTCTTACCAGCGAACTTGTCCGGGTGCGCCGGCCACCAGAACCGCTCGCCGAGCAGCTGCACGATTGCCGGGATCAGCACTGTACGGACGATGAGCGTATCCAGCAGCACGCCAATGAAGATCACGATGCCCACCTGCGCCAGCACCACCAGCGGCAGCACGCCCAGCGCCGCGAACACGGCCGCCAGCAAGATGCCCGCGGAGGTGATCACGCCACCGGTTGCGGACAGGGAGCGCAGTACGCCTTCCTTGGTGCCGACCTCCTTGGCCTCTTCGCGCGCTCGCGTGATGAGGAAGATGGTGTAGTCGATGCCCAACGCAACGAGGAACACGAAGGCGTACAGCGGGGTGGTATCCGCGAAGGCTTCGAAGCCGAAGATGTACTTGGAGATCCACCAGCCAAGGCCCAGGGCAGCAACGTTGGTCAGCAGCACGGACATCACCATGATCAGCGGTGCGAGGAAGCTGCGCAGCACGGCAATCAGCGCCACGAAAACGAGCGCTAGCACCGCCGGGAAGATGATCATCCGATCGTCGCCCGAGTTTTCCTCTTGGTCGTAGAGTTGGGCGTCTTGGCCGCCGACCTTGGCGTCGTCGAACTCAGAATCGGCGATCAGAGCACGCAGTTCCGCGGTATCGGGGCCGGAGACGTTGAGCACCTCCCACTCGCCTGCCGGTTCGGCCGGCTGTACCAATGCGCCGTTCTTTTCCAAGTACGACGCCAGCGCGTCCGCATCCTTAGTGATCACATTCGCCGGGGTGGCATCCTGGCCTGGGAACTTCTCCTCGAGCAGCTCGGCGGAGGAAATGGACTCCGGCGTGTCGATGAACTGGTCAGACTGGGTAAGGCCCGTGTGGGAGTTCAGCGCACCAAGGCAGGAAATGCCAAGGACGACCAACGACACGACAGCCACGGCGGCGGGACGCTTGCGGACCACATTGCCCACGCGATCCCACAGCTTGTGCTCGGTTTTATCTCCAACCTGTGGCTTGCGCGGCCAGAAGATCCAACGACCGAACAGAACCAACACGCCCGGCAGCACGAACGCGCTGAACAGTAGCGCGATGAGGATGCCGACGATGGAACCGAGGCCAAGGCCACGGGTGTTCGGCACGGCGGAAAGCATCAGGCAAGCAACACCCAACACCACGGTGAGAGCAGACATGGACACGGTCTTCACCGTCGGGCCCCAAGCAGCGGCCATGGCCTCGAAGCGGGACTCGTGACGGTTCAGCTCATCGCGGTAGCGGGAGATCAGAAGCAGCGCGTAGTTCGTGCCTGCACCAAACACCAGCACGGAAAGGATGCCGGCGACGGACTCGTCCCACGTCTGGCCGAAAGCATCGAGAACCCACGTGAAGGCGGTCTGCGCCAGGCGATCGGCCACGCCGATCACCAGCAGCGGGATGATCCACAGGATCGGCGAACGGTACGTGACGATCAGGAGGATGGCGACGATCAGGGCCGTCACACCCAGCAGCAGGAAGTTCGCGCCGCTAAAGACCGCGGAGAGGTCAGCTTCCACGGCCGCTGGGCCGGTGATGTAGGACTCCACGCCATCAGGAACCTGTGCGGCGATGTCGTCGCGCATTTCAAGGACCTTGTCGGAATTCTCCTGCAGGCCCTCATTGGGGATTTCGATGGGGATGATGGCGGCGGAACCATCCTCGTTCGGGATCAGGCGCCCGCCAGCGTCCTTGGCGATGCCTTGAAGCTCGCCGAGTTGAAGCTTGTCCCCATTGCTGGACTTCAGGAAGATGATCGCGGCCTGCGCGTCATCGCCTGGGCGTTGTTCCAAGGCTTCGGCGACAACCTTGGAGTCCGCGCCGTCTGGGAGCGCCGCCGTGGACGCGGCTGGCTTCTCGACAGCGCCGATGCCCATGCCGACACCTGCGAGGAGAATGAGAATCAGGGCGAGCCAGCGGAACGCCTTCATGGTTGAGGCTGTCACAGTAGTCCTTCGGTCCTTTCGGGCAATCGGTGAGGTGGAAACAAAAAGAGTTGGGCCTGTCCAGCACACAGGTCTGCGAGCTCGCGGAAGGCACCGTGCAAAATTGAGTCTACGGGTTTTCGTAATTTTTATCGACACAGTGTCAGCTTCGCGCGGTTACTGGTCTGCGCAGGTTCCCTCACCAACGGACCCCACTGCGCAATCATCGCCACGGCAATCCCCAGCAGTGCAGCCAACCTTTCCAGCAGCATTCATGACCCCCTGGGCACTCGGATACTCTAGAGACCATGAGCCCCGAACCCGCTGCACCCGACCGCACATTCGTTGGTTCACGCCTGCGCCAGCTACGCAAAGAACGCGACATTTCCCAGGCACAACTGGCCCAAACCCTCAACCTCTCCGCCAGCTACGTCAACCAAATTGAACACGACGTGCGACCGCTGACCGTGAATGTCCTCGAACGCATCACCAAAGCCTTCGGCGTGGATGCAACATTCTTCGCGGCGGAGGACTCCACCCGACTCCTGGCCGAGCTGCAGGATGTTGTCATGGATCGAGAGATCTGCCCGACGCCTCTTGACGTCGTCGAACTTGCCGCGCTGGTCCGCAACCACCCCGCCGCCGCGCGGGCAATGGTCGATATGCACTCCCGCTACCGCCACGTCTCCGACAAACTCTCCCTCGCCACCGAGGAACGCATCCAAGGCTCAGCGGTGATGTCCATCACCCCACGCGGCGAGCTCTTCGGCCGCGCCTCCGGGCCGGAAGCGTTCAGCATGCCCCACGAGGAAGTGCGCGACTACTTCTACTCCCGCCAGAACTACGTGGACGTGCTGGATGTGCAGGCGGAAAAGCTCTCCGACAAGCTGAACATCGGCGCACTACAGATTCACCACACGGAGGACATCCTCAGCCGCCGCCTAGAGGAACGCCACCGCGTGACGGTGATCTATTCACCCAAGATGGGCGATACGCAGCACAAATTCGACCAGGAAACCCGGCAGCTATTCGTGTCCTCGAAGATGCGCCCAGGGCAGATCGCGTTCCGCCTAGCCACGGAGCTGGCCTACCTGGAGGCCGGTGACACCATTTCCTCCCTAGTCGAGCTCGGCCACTTCACATCGGAGTCCTCGAAGGCACTGGCATCCCGAGGCCTGGCCACCTATTGGGCTGCTGCCTTGCTCCTGCCCTATGGACGCTTCCATGCTTCGGCAGAGGAATCCCGCTACGACCTGGAGTTTCTACTGCGCGACTACGGCGTGGGCTACGAGACCGTGTGCCACCGCCTGTCCACCCTCCAGCGCCCATCGCTGCGCGGCATTCCGTGGACCTTCGTGCGCGTGGACCGGGCGGGCAACATGTCGAAGCGACAGTCGGCTTCCGGCCTGCACCTCTCTAACTCCGGTGGCACGTGCCCGCTGTGGAATGTCTACGAGACCTTCAGCTACCCCGGCAAGATCATGCGTCAGATGGCGCAGATGCCGGACGGGCGGACATACCTGTGGATCGCGCGCACGGTAAATCACCACCGGGCCGCGTGGGGAGAGCCCGGCAAGATGTTCGCCATCGGTTTGGGCTGCGAGCTTCGCCACGCATCCCGCACCGTGTACGCCGATGGGCTGGATCTTTCGGATACCTCGGCGGCCACCCCGATTGGTTCGGGTTGCCGCATGTGTCCGCGCACGAACTGCCCGCAGCGTGCCTACCCGCCGATCGATCGGCCGATCGCCGTGGACGCCCACCGTTCGACCATCTCGCCGTACTGATACGCAGGCCTGGGCGGCAGCGCGCCGTGCTGGCAGCCGTATGCCGATTCGCGCCGCGACACAGTTGCACATTTCTCGGATATTCTCCGCACGCATCCTGGCGTTTTACTGCCTACTGAAGGACAAAACGTGCAACTGTGTCGGACCTCCACATAGAAGAAGCCCCGCCGGTGCAGAACCGGCGGGGCAATCCTCTGCGCCACTCGTCTTGCAAGTGCAGCACTTGTCAAACAAGGGCAGCACCCATCAAGCGAGCACGCCACCCGCTTTACACACCCGCTATACAAAGGGCGCCACCCGCGTTATAGACAGCGCCACCCAGTGCATGGCGTAAGCCAACCTAAAGACTTAGAGGTTGATCATATGACCCTCGATGCCTTCAGCGGCCTCCTTCATGGCCTCAGACAGCGTTGGGTGGGTGTGGACATTGCGTCCAATTTCCTCTGCAGTGAGGTCGAAGCGCTGAGCCAAGGTCAGCTCAGGCAACAGCTCGGAGACATCTGGGCCAACCATGTGGCCACCAATGAGCTCGCCGTACTCGGCATCGGCAACGAGCTTCACGAAGCCCACACCGTGGCCCAGGCCCTGTGCCTTGCCGTTGGCGGAGAATGGGAAGCTGGCGACCTTGACCTTGCGGCCTTCCTCTTCAGCCTTCTTCTTCGCCTGCTCTTCGGTGTAGCCGAAGGAGGCAACCTGTGGGGAGCAGAAGGTTGCGCGGGGCATGTTCATGTAATCGCCGAGAACCTGGGTCTCCACGCCCGCCATGGTTTCTGCAGCCACCACGCCCTGTGCTTCTGCAACGTGAGCCAGCTGCAGCTTCGCGGTGACGTCGCCAATGGCGTAGATGCCGTCAACGTTGGTGCGCATGTGATCGTCGATATCGATGGCACCGCGCTCGGTGAGCTTCACGCCCGTGTTCTCCAGGCCATAGCCTTCCACGCGCGGGGCAAATCCGATGGAGACCATGACGCGGTCTGCCTTGAGGGTTTCGGTCTTGGAGCCGTCGGCGGATTCGATGTCCACCTCGACGCCCTTGCCTTCGCCGTTGTCGCGCACCTCGGTGGTCTTGTAGCCAGTCTTGAGCTTGACCCCGAGCTTCTTGTACTGCTTGGCGATTTCCTTGGACACGTCCTTGTCTTCATTCGGCAGGACGCGGTCCATGAACTCGACGATGGTGACATCCACGCCGAAGCCGGAGAGCACGTAAGCGAATTCCATGCCGATGGCGCCAGCGCCGATGATGACCATGGAATCCGGCTTGTTTTCGTCGAGAATCTGCTCTTCGTAGGAGACGATGTTGCCGCCGATTTCCACACCTGGGATGGAGCGAACGACGGATCCGGTCGCGATAATGCAGTTATCGAAGGTGACGGTCTTGCCTGCGTCGTCGCCTTCGGTGATTTCGATGGTCTTGGCGTCCTTGAAGGAGCCCTTGCCATTGATCTCCTGGATCTTGTTCTTCTTCATGAGGTAGTGGACACCCTTGACGATGCCCGCGGATACCTTGCGGGAGCGCTTGTGCGCCACGCCGAAGTCCATGGAGATGTTGTCACCAGTGATGCCGTAGGTCTTGGCTTCCTTGGTGATGGTGTGCGAGAGCTCTGCGTTACGGATCAGCGCCTTGGAGGGGATGCATCCGACGTTAAGGCATACACCGCCCCAGTACTGCTTCTCGATAACGGCGGTCTTCAGGCCGAGTTGAGATGCGCGGATCGCTGCCACGTATCCACCTGGGCCTGCTCCGAGTACTACTAGATCATAATGTTCAGCCACGGTTTCCAAGGATACGCGCGGATTCGGTGCCTGTCTCCCCCGCGCCCTCGGATTGGGTTGTGGCTCGGTGTGCGCTGCCGTGCTGTGCTTTTCTTACGACGCCAGGAGGTCCCTTCCCACGACGCCAGGAGATGCCCGGAGCTCGGGTTTTGAGTTTAACCTCACTTTTCACAGCGAGACGGGGTAATATGCTCCGTGACTCCGCCGTTGTGTTGTGTGATAAACACGCGCCGTCTGGCCCGATTACAACGTGAGAACTGGCACCACTTCAGTGCTCACGCGGGTGACGACAAGCCACAGCGACGCGTTGAATTCCACTGACACTCCTGAGGTTTACTCACATGAAGCGCACCATTTTCCGCGCCACTGCTGCCTCCCTGGCAGTTCTGGCTCCAGTTTCGGCAGCTGCCGTTGTTGCCCCAGCCTCCATCGCCCAAGAAGCTCCGGCTCCAGCACCAGCTGCAGCAGAGCACGACACGGTCCTGTCCGAGCAGGCCACGCCTTTCCAGCCAGAGTCAAAGACCGCTTGGCGCAGCATCATCAAGGATTACAACAACGCTGGCTACGACAATGTCCGTGAGATCTCTGCGTACTCGGAGGCCATGAACCGCTACGTGCCACTGGTGCTGATTCAGCCTCTGGATCGTGAGAAGCGCGTCAACGCCCCTACCCTGTACCTGCTCAACGGCGCTGACGGTGGCGAGGGTCGTGCTAACTGGCTCGCGCAGACCGACATCATCGAGTTCTACGGCGGCAATGAGGGCAAGCGCACTGACCAGAAGAAGTCCGTTCAGCAGGGCTACTCGGAGATGACTTCCCCAGGCATCGGCGCCAACGTGGTGATCCCAATGGCCGGTGCATTCTCCTACTACACCGACTGGGAGAACCAGAACGTCAACCTGCAGGGCAAGGGCAAGGGTGGCACCCCATCCGGCAAGAAGCAGGCATGGGAGACCTTCATGACCAAGGAGCTGCCAGCTGCCCTCGAGAGCTTCCAGGTAGCCGACGTGGAGAAGAAGGATAAGGACGGCAAGGTCATCGCTCCGGCGCGTGCCCCTTACAACATCGCTAATGGGACTAAGGCCATTGCCGGTATGTCCATGACCGGCACCACGTCCCTGCTCTACGCAGAGCACAACCCGGGCATGTACTCTGCCGTCGGTTCCTTCTCCGGTTGTGCGGAGACCACCAGCCCACTGGGCTCCAGCTTCGTGAACATCACGCTCAACCGCGGTGGCGCCAATATGAACCAGATGTGGGGCGGCACCAACACCCCGACCGCGCGTTACAACGATGCGTTGCATAATGCACGCAAGCTCAAGGGCCAGGAGAACATCTACGTCTCTAACGGTTCCGGCCTGGCTGGCAAGCACGACTTGCCGACGTCTAAGCGCGTCAACGGTAACCTCTCCGCTGCTGGCACGGTGATCGTCGAGGGTGGCGTGATCGAGGTCGCAACCAATGGCTGCACCCACCAACTGCGCAACCGTACCCAGTCCCTGAACATCCCAGTGACCTACAAGCTCCGCCCGCAGGGCACCCACCAGTGGGGTTACTGGCAAGATGACACCCGCGACTTCTGGCCAGTCCTGGTCAAGGGCCTCGACACCGGCGCCGTACAACCGGGCGCTGCTCAGGATCCGCACCACGCTGCCAACGGTGGCTCCGGCTCCTCCGCCGACATGTCCTCCTTCAACCCACTGGGCTAATCCTTGCCCTGCGTAGGCCTCCACGCAGTACGTCCTACGTAGTAAGCCCTACTCAGTACGTCCTACGTAGTAAGCCCTACTCAGTAGGATTCGTCACCTAGAGCCCCTCCGATAGGGCGACGCCCTGCGAACACACGCGCTTCTAGTGTTCGCAGGGCGTTTGTGTATTCGACGCTCAACAGCCGGTTCTTTCTCCGCGGGAAGATCCACCTAGTAGGGTGCTTGTGTGAGCACTTCCCGTCCCTTCCGTTCAAGCCCCATTGATGGACCGCGCGACCCTTACACCGGCGTGGATTACAACTTGGGCTTTCACGTCCACAGCTACCACCTCGACATGGACTACAACGCGGGGCCCAACTACCTCCGCGCCACAGCAACCCTGCAAGTGGAGAACTATCGCGAGCTCAAGACTCTCACCCTTGACCTCGCGGGGAATCTGCGCGTATCAAAAGTCACCGTCACGGGCCACGGCGCCCACGGCCACTCGGCGAACGAGAGCGGCAATAACGATGCCTTCGCCCTCCGCCGCTACCGCCAGAGCGGGAACAAGTTACACCTGACCTTCACGAACGAGTTACCCGCGGATCTCACGTTCGACGTGCAGATCACGTACTCGGGTAACCCCCGCCCGCTGCGCTCCCCATGGGGCGAAGTCGGATGGGAGGAGACGGACGAAGGCGCCCTTGTGGCCGGCCAGCCCAATGGCGCGCCCTCCTGGTTCCCCTGCGATGACACGCCCGACGAGAAGGCCCGCTACCGTGTGCGGATCACCACCCATCGGGATATCACCGCCATCGCCACCGGCGACCTCGTCAACGAAAGCATTGCGGGCGCGAAGGTCACCCGCGAATTCTCCGTTGACTACCCCATGTCCACCTACCTGGCAGCTGTCTACATCGGCCCTTTCCGCCACGAGGAACTGCGCCCCGCAACCGTCGGCCGCCGCACGGTTCCCGTCGGTGCGTGGCTCCCCGAGGGGACCCCTGGTGCGAAGCTGACCCGCGAGAACTTCGCCCAGGACTTCGCCCGCCAAACCGACATGGTGGAGGCCTATTCGGAGATGTTCGGCGCCTACCCTTTCCCCGCCTACGAGGTGGTCGTCACCTCCGAGGAGATGGAAATCCCACTCGAAGCCCAAGCAATGAGCATGTTTGGCTGCAATCACGCCGATGGCAAGGGCACGTGGGAGCGCCTCATCGCCCACGAGCTTTCCCACCAGTGGTTCGGCAACTCCGTGGGCCTGGTGGAGTGGCGGGACATCTGGCTCAATGAGGGCTTTGCCTGCTATGCGGAGTGGTTGTGGTTCGAGCGTTCCCGCAACATCCCGGCGGCTCATCACGCATGGGTGCACTATCGCAAGCTCATGGAAAAGCCCCAGGATCTGTTGCTGACTGATCCTGGTTCCAAGGACATGTTCGACGACCGCGTGTACAAGCGCGGCGCACTCACCGTTCACGCCCTCCGCATGGCCGTGGGCGACGAGGCGTTCTTCGATTTCCTCCACCGCTGGACCTCCGAGCACAAGATGGGTCTAGTGGAAACCCGCGATCTGGAGAACCTGCTTGCCAGCGTCATCCAAGATCATCGCATTTGCCGCGATGCCACTGCCGCCTCCATCCGCGTGCGGGAGATCCTCGCTCCGTGGATCTATGAGCGTCCGCTTCCGGAATTCCCCCTGCCCGCCGAGGGCACCGTCACCGCGGGCTCGGATACCACTGCGCCCGTGCACCTCACCGACGAGCAGTGCGACGCTCTGCCCGCCGGCACCAGCGTCGAGGACAGCTAGTCTGCTACAGCTGAGCCACAGGAACCACCAGAACTCATGCGCGCGCTTTCCCTTGCTACCGTCTTCGTGGCCATCGCCGGTTACGCGATCATCCTGATTGCATCCCGTGGCCTCGATCCCGCGGGCTACGAGCTTTTCATGGTGTTCTGGGGCCTCTTTTTCGCCTTGACGGGCCTGCTGGATGGCCTGATGCAGGAGACGGCTCGCAGTGTCACTGCCCGCAGGCACAACGCAGAACGCGCGGCGGCCGCTCAAGCGAGCGCCCCCACGGTGCACTCTCCAGTGCATTCCCCGTCGGGCTCCCCTGCAGCCATTCGACGAGTCATACCTGCAACGAGGCGGGCTGGAACCGCCCAGCCGTTCCGCACCACCACCGGTTTCGCCGTCGCTAGCCTATTCCTCGCGCTGCTGACTGGGCCGCTGTGGGTCGGCACGGTCAGTCCGGGGCTCGAGCTCTGGAGTGGTGGCCTGCTCGCCCTAGGCCTGTTTGCCTACGCCTTTCAGGCGACGGTCTGTGGCTTGCTCTCCGCCGCCACCGGCTGGACGACGTTCGCGTGGCTCATAGCCCTGGATTCCGGCATTCGCCTGGTGCTCGCCGCTGTTGCATGGTGGGCAGGCTGGCCACTGCTCGCCTATCTGATCATGACCGTTCTCGGCGCCGCCACGTGGCTAGGTTTCCTGTTCTTCTCCCCCCTGACGCGCAGCCTGCTTTCCGAGGAGGCCGACGTCACCTCGCGCGCGTTCACCATCCGCGCCATCAAGGCAATGGGCGCCAGCGGCGCCAATGCCGTGATCATCTCCGGCTTCCCCGTTCTGTTGAAGTTTACGACCGACAACACTGTGGCTACAGGCGCCCTGGCTGCCACGATCACGGCTGTGACGCTCACGCGCGCCCCGATCCTCGTGCCACTGCAGCGCTTCCAGCCAGCACTGATCGTGCACTTTACGAAGAACCGCACGCATGTGATCCGCGCTTGCCTGCTGCCCTCGGCTGCCGTCGTTGCCGTGGCAGCCTTCGGCGGGGCTGCAGCCTACGTGCTGGGGCAGCCGATTATGCGGATGTTCTTTGCGGAAGATTACATTGTGTCTGCCGAGGCCCTGGCGCTGCTCACACTCGCCTCCGGCTCCACAGCGCTGCTGATGATCACGGGCTCCGCGGCGCTGGCCGCGGACCGCCACACGCTTTACCTTCTGGGGTGGGTGGTGGCCACGGTCGCCGCCGTCGCCCTGCTCATGGTCGATACATCCCCGGAGCTACGCTCCGCCCTGGGGCTGGGATTGGGTCCGCTTGCCGGCGTGGCGCTGCAACTTGGGGTGCTCGGTCGGCGGCGAGCAGCTAGTGGCGTCGAATAAGAGGATTAGACCTGCTCGGGCAGGAACTTCTTGGAAAACACGGTGACCACGATGAGCGCGAGAACCGCCATGACGATGCCGAAGCCCAGCATGAACGGGTAGGTGAACCACTCGTTGAGGCGGGTGAGGAGCATCGGGAAGAAGAAGCCAATGTACGTCACGGCGTAGAAGATTGCGGTGAGGCCACCCAAGTCGTTCGGACCGGCGATGCGCTGGACCTCGCCGAGGCCGGAAACCAAGCACATGCCGTAGCCGCCGCCAAGAATGATGGCGGTGACAACCACGCCGAGAATCGTGACATTCATGGCGGTCCACGTTGCGATGGCCATTCCGATGATCGTCAGCACCAGTCCGAGCTGCTGACCGCGGGCACTCACCGGGCTATCGAGGATGTGAGAGAATTGCTGGATCGTGAAGCCGAAAGCCAAGCACACGGCGGTGACCAGTGCAGAAAACGCGATCGGCGCACCAACAGAATCCTGCGCCAAAGACGGCATGATCGCATAAGACACACCGGCACATCCGAAGACCCACGGGGCGGCGGGAATCACGGCGAGGATAAAGCGTGGGTGCATCATCGACGGGGTCTTCAGGTCCGACCAGAAGGAACCGCGGACCTTCAGGTGTGCAGACTGGCGCGTCTCCGGCACCGTTAGCAGACCCACGGTGGCCACCACGGAGATAATGACGTGCACGATGTACGGCAGCTGACCAGGGTACGGAGCCCACTCCGCCAAGGTTCCGGCAACGGCCGCACCGACGGCAAAGCCACCGGTTAGCGACATCGTGGAGCGCTTCGCACCTGAGTTAGGGCCGGCCGATGGATCCAACGCTGGCGTGGAGAGCTCCTTAATCCAGGAGCCACCGGCGGTCATCGCCATACCGATGGAAATACCGGAGAGCACGCGACCGGTGAAGATCAGCGGCTCATTCAACTCACCAGCTGCGATCAGCGCTGAGGCAATGAGGCCCACAATGGGCGCGGGGAGCATGACGACCTTACGGCCGTAGCGGTCCGACAACGGCCCCGCGATGAGCAGAGCTAGAGCGATACCCGCGGCGTAGCTCGCCAGCAGAGAGTCCACGAATACCGGGGAGAAGGTCTCCTCACCTCGGTAAAAGACCATCATTGGCGTGAACTCGTTTCCGCCCCAAGCAACAGCTAGGAGGGCGAAAGCCACCAGCTTCCATGAATTATCGACTCTAGGCATGAGGGTCATAATAAACCCCTGTAGAACGCTCGCGCCTGTGAAGCGATATTTTGAGACGGCCTCTCCCCCATCGTTGGTTGCCTATCAGGGTGCGACAATAGTGAAGGTTTGGCATGGGTCACCCCGTCTGGAGCGGGCGAGGAAATGTATGAATATAGAAAATTTCTACTTTCACGAGCATTTCGGACAGCACCTCCACTAGACTGAGACCCATGACACAGCAGGACAATAATGTAACCGAGGCAACTACCTCCATCTCTGGTGGCAAGGAAGCCCCAGAAATCCTGAGTAATCAGCCAGCTCCAGAACAAGCCGCCGAGGTCGCCCGCGATCTTCAGCGCGTGCTGGACGGCGAATTCCCAGAAGCTCGCGCGACGATGCGTGAAATCCTCAACGACAAAACCATGCGCCCCCTCGCGGGACTCCCCCTCGAGGAAGCACGCGCCATCACCACCGAAAAGCTCTTCAAGGTTCTCGAATCTGGACTGCCACACGGTGTCTTCCGCCCAGAGCAGGGCGGCACGGGCAAGATCGGTGAATCCCTCGTCTCCATTGAAATGCTCGGCCACGCCGACCTCTCCCTCATGGTCAAGTCCGGCGTGCAGTGGGGCCTGTGGGGCAGCGCCGTGGGTAACCTCGGCACCGAGCGCCACTACAAGCTGGTCGAAGACACGATCAATCTGCGCGCCCTCGGCTGCTTCGCCATGACCGAGCGCGGCCACGGCTCCGATGTGCAGTCCATCGAAACCACTGCGCACTACGATCCGGAGACCCAGGAGTTCATCCTCAACTCCCCGACGGCTTCCTCCGAGAAGTTCTACATCGGCAATGCCGCCCGCGATGGCCGCTGGGCTGCCGTGTTCTGCCAGCTCTACACCCCTGGAAATGAGGAAAGCCACGGCGTGCACTGCATCGTCGCGCGCATCCGCGAGGAGGACGGCTCCCCCATCGAGGGCGTGCGCCTAGGCGACCACGGCCACAAGGGCGGACTCATTGGTGTGGACAACGGCACCATGATGTTCGATCACTACCGCGTGCCCCGCGAGAACCTGCTCAACCGCTTTGCGGATGTGGACGAGGCTGGCAACTACTCCTCCGCGATCGAGAACCCGAACCGTCGTTTCTTCACCATGCTCGGCGCTCTGGTTCGCGGCCGCGTAACCGTCGGCGCTGCCGCTGGCGCTGCCACGCGCACCGCCTTGGATATCGCCACGACCTACGCCAACCTGCGCCGCCAGTTCGCTTCCGATGAGAGCCTGCCGGAGAAGCGCCTGATCGAGCACCGCAAGCACCGCCTGCGCCTGATCCCGGCCATCGCGAAGTCCTACGGCCTGCAGTTCGCCACGAACACGTTGATCTCGCGCGTGACGGAACTGGATCGCCGGGGTGTTGACCCAACGGACATGACCAAGGAGCAGGAGGCTGACCAACGTGAGCTCGAGGCACACGCCGCAGCACTGAAGGCCGCCAACACCCGCCATGCCACGGACACCATCCAGGACATGCGCGAGGCTTGCGGTGGTGCAGGCTACATGTCCGAGAACCTGCTGACCAGCATCAAGGCCGATTCCGATATCTTCACCACCTTCGAGGGCGATAACGTGGTGATGCTGCAGCTCGCCGGCAAGGAACTGATGACCGGTTTTGCCAAGGAGCTCGGTGGCCTCAAGCCACTGGAGATGGTGCGCTTCGGCTTGGACTCCTTCGGCTCCCTGCTGCGCCGCCGCACCGCTGCGGATGCCATCATCCAGAATCTGCAGGATACCTTCACGGACTCCGAGGAAACCTCCCTGTTCGATCCTGCCAACCAGGTCAAGCTGCTCACCGAGCGTGAGAACCGTCTGATGCTGTCCCTGGCACGTCGTCTGTCACCGGCTCGCAAGATGGACGTCGCGGATGCCGCCGAGGTGGTCGACAAGGCACAGGATCACCTCCTGGCCGTCGCCGAAGCTCACGTGGATCGCATCATCTTCGAGGCCTTCCTGGATGCCGAGTCCAAGCTGACCACCCTGCAGGGCAAGAAGGTCTTCGAGCAGGTCCGCGACGTGTACTTCCTGTCCCTCATCGTGGATAACGCCTCCTGGTACCTGGAGCAGAACCTGCTCTCCGGCACCCGCACCAAGGCTGCCCGCGCCGCCCTCAATGACCTCGTGGATTCCCTCGGCCCATGGTCCCAGACGCTGGTGGATGCCTTCGGCGTCCCATCCCAGCTCCGCGAGCTCTCCCTCATGGAGCCTTACGAGGCCATGACCCCTGTGTGCGAGTTCAACCCATCCAAGGGCCCGAAGTAACACTCAGCGCACGATAAAACTCAGGGCACCCCTAGGGGTGCCCTTTCTTTTTTCCGCTCCTCCGCTACCAATGTGCCGGGAAAGTCCCCGATATTCACCCTCAGCTTTCGCTTTTAGGGTGACATTCCAGGCACGCAGCTCCTAGCGTCGTAGTTAGAAAACCACAACACCAAGGAGCTGAACAACGATGAGCTACAACGCACCAAGCCCACGCGAGTCCTTCTGGTCCCGCACGCCCAAGCGCAACATGGTCAATAAATGGATCGGCGGCGTGTGCTCCGGCCTGGGGGATTACTTCGGAATCGACGCCACCATCCTGCGCCTGGCAATGGTGCTCTCCCTATTCCTGCCCGGACCACAGCTGATCTTCTACGTCGCGGCGTGGATCATCATGCCGGCCCGCAAATCCTGGGAAACCGATTAAGCGCGCAATGGGGCGCCAGCTAAATCTGAGCGCCAGCCTTAGCTGAGGGAGACGGTGTCCTTGCCGTGCGAGCGGAGATTAGCGCTGGCACGGTCCGCGTGATCAGCGCTGGTGGCCACGATCATGCGGGCTCCCGGCCACATCTCGGAGACGTACTTAGCGTTCTCCAGAGTGGTGTGGGCGCGCGATTCCTCAATGATGGGGTTCTTCACCCCACGCATCTGTAGCCCGGTGCGCATGGCGCTGGACTCCGCAGGGCACCCGGCGCGGGTGTGACCGCCGGTGACGATGATTGTCGTCCGAGGATGCAGCTTGGCGAAGGTGGCCGCCAGGTTGAGTCGCTGACCCAAGACATCGGGGGCGGAGCAGTCCTCGCTCAGCCGGGCGCCGAAGACCACGACGGGCACGGAGTTATCCAAAGCCCACAGGCTGGCCTTAATCCAGTTGGGTGGGGACTGCCGTTGCGAGGCCGGTTCCGCAGCGGCCGCGGGGAGGGCTGACAGGCCGATGCCCACCGCAGCCGTGAGGGCGACGACGCCACGGGCCCCAATTCCACGTATCTTCCCGGCAGCCTGTAGCGTCCGCACCATCAAACCTCATTCCTTGTGGGCAATCCTCGGATAAAAAAAGGATGTGCCGACCATACAAAGGCCACACAGGCTGCGCAACCGCTATCGGCAAGAAATTTTTCTGCCTGCTCCGCCCCTACTTCATCGCCGCAGCGATGACCTTTTTCTGCAGCTTCAGGTGCAGTGGCAGCGGCTTGATCTGCGGGGCGCCATCCTGCGGTTCCAGCCCGGCTACGACCTCCGTGGCCTGGCGGATCGCGCGCTTGGCATCCAGCTCCGCGGCCACATCAGCACCACCGACGATGTGCGCCTTGATGCCCGCTGCCTCCGCCTCGTCGAAGAGGGTGCGGACGGACTCCTGGCCCGTGCACAGCACGATCGTGTCCACGTCCAGTACCTTCTGCTCACCGCCCTCGGTGATGTGCAGACCGGCATCGTCGATCTTGTCGTAGCTGACACCCGTGTGCTGCTGGACCCCCTTCATCTTGATGGAGGCACGGTGAACCCAGCCCGTGGTTTTGTTCAACCCCTTGCCGATGTGGCTGGTCTTGCGCTGCAACAAGTGAATTTCCCTGCGCGCTTTGTCTACCGCCGGTGCCGTGAGTCCACCGCGATTGTTGGCGTCCACACCCCACTCGCGCATCCACTCCTCAACATCGAGTGTTGGGGAGGTTTCGTAGGCCAAGTACTCTGCCACATCCACGCCGATGCCTCCGGCACCCATGATGGCCACCTTGTCACCCGCGGTCTTCTCCCCGCTGAGCAGTTGCGCGTAGGTGATGACCTTCGGATGGTCGATGCCCTCGATCTGCGGCACCCGCGGCTCCACGCCTGTGGAGATGATGACCTCGTCGTAGTCCATGAGGTCCGCCGCACTCGCCCGCGTGTTTAAGCGTAGGTCCACACCCAGTTCCTGCATGCGGGTGGTGAAGTAGCGGATCGTCTCCTTGAATTCTTCCTTGCCCGGGATCTGCATCGCCAGCGCGAATTGGCCACCGATGCGGTCTTGGGCCTCGAACAGGGTGACGTCGAAGTTGCGTTCTGCGGCGGACACGGCGGCTGCCAGGCCTGCAGGACCGGCGCCCACGACGGCCACTGTGCGTCGAACGGGGGAAGGAAGCAAAACCAGTTCGCGCTCGTAGCAGGCGCGCGGATTAACCAGGCAGGTTGCGCGTTTGTTGCCGAAGGTGTGGTCCAGGCAGGCCTGGTTGCAGGCGATGCACGTGTTGATCGCGTCCGCACGACCCTGCTCCGCCTTCGTCACGAAGTCCGGGTCGGCGAGGAATGGGCGGGCCATGGAGATGAGGTCGGCCTTGTCATTCGCCAACAGCTGCTCACCCTTGTCCGGCGAATTGATGCGATTCGACGCCACCACGGGGATGTCAACAGATTTCCTGATCTCCGCGGTGACTTCCGCGAAGGCAGCGCGCGGAACGCTGGTGACGATGGTGGGTACGCGCGCTTCGTGCCAGCCAATGCCGGAGTTGATGATCGTCGCGCCCGCGGCCTGTACCTCGCGTGCGAGAGCGATGATCTCCTCCGGGGTCTGGCCTTCGGGCACGAGGTCGATCATGGACAGGCGGAAGACGATGATGAAGTTCTCCCCAACGGCCGCTCGGACAGCCTTGACGACCTCGTTGGCAAAGCGGCGGCGGTTCTCCGGGGTGCCACCCCACTTATCGGTGCGCTTATTGGTGCGCGGGGCGAGGAACTGGTTGATGAGGTAGCCCTCGGATCCCATGATCTCTACACCGTCGTAGCCCGCTTCCTGCGCGAGCTTCGCGGCCTTGGCGTAGCCCTCGATTTCGCGGAGTATGCCCTTCTCGCTCAGCGCCTTCGGCGTGAACGGGTTAATGGGCGCCTGGATCGCGGAGGCGGAGACACTCCACGGGGCATAGTTGTAGCGGCCGGTGTGCAGCAGCTGGAGGGCGATCTTGCCGCCAGCCTTGTGCACCGCATCGGTGATGGTACGGTGCGCTTTGGCCTGCCGCTTGGTGGTCATGGTGGAGCCGAAGGGCTTGACCACTCCTGTCTGGGATGGCGCGTAGCCTCCGGTGATGATGAGACCTGCGGATGCCCGCGCTGCAAAGAATGCCGCCTGGTCTTCCACGTAGTGCAGCGAGTCCTCCAGGCCCGTGTGCATGGAGCCCATGATGACGCGGTTGCGGAGAGTCGTAAAGCCCAGGTCAAGGGGCTCAAGCAGGTGTGGATATTGAGACATAGAACCAGCCTACTGGTCGCCCTAGGGGTTGCGCTTATAAACGCACCACCTGCTTTCCACTCGAGGTTGATTCAAGATGAGCCGCCAGCTGGAAGTTCGGCAACTGCAGCTCCGAGTCGCCCTGGACAGCCAATTCCGCGATGAGTTTGCCGTAGATGGGGGCAAACTTCATGCCGCGTCCGCTCATCCCGGCGGCGACGACGATGCCGTTGCTATCGACATCAATCACCGGCGTGCCATCGGCAGTGAAGCCATCGTGATGCAGGGAGGTCCGCACGGGTGAATCGAGCATGCCCGCCATCATCTCGTTGACATCCTCCGTGTAGGCATCCACCTCGGCGTCGGTCACTGTCACCGCTTCCACGGACTCGGATGGGCGCTGTTGCTCCAACGGGGAGACCTTCACACTCCACCCGTCCAGGCTCGGCGCCCCGAACACGTGGCACACGGAGCCGTCGGCGCGGAAAGCATCCTTGATGAACACCGGCATCGCCTCCGGCACGAAGTTCTCCATGCGATGCGGCATGAACCAGTTGAGAGCCACACCCGTGACCTCGACCAGCCCTTTGAGCCCCGGCAGCAAGGTCGGTGCCCACGAACCGGCGGTGACAATGACTTTCTTAGCCAGCACCGTGCCCTTGGACGTCGCCACGGATCTGGAACTGCGGGAAGCGCTCCCGTAGCTCCTCCGCGGTGAACATCGTGTGCTCCAGCCCTAGGTCCTCTACCACGCGGCGCAACCCGATCATGGAAGGCATCTCCGGCGGGGCGATGCTGATGGCGCCGGTAGGGATAAACACGTCACGGCTCACGGCCGCATTGAGCTCCTCCCACAGCGCTCGCGCCTGCCGAGCCAGCGACACGTAGTGGGCGCCTTCCTTATTCGCCAAGCGGAACAGGCGCGATTCGCCGGAATAGGAGCCCTTGGTATGCACGCGGCCGAATTTCTCAATCCCGAGAATGCGGCTGCCTGCTGACGCGAGCTGACCCAGTTGCCACAAGGCCATCGAGCCCATGGTGCCGCAGCCAATAACCACGTAATCGTAGGAATCCATCGTCGATGCAGGCATGGTTTTCCACCTTCTCCCTCAACCCGCTACCTACGCCATGACCGGCGTTTCCCACAGGTTCAGGCTGGTACCCAGCCCCGTCTTAATGGCGTTGCCGTAGATCTCCGTTCCCCACGCCACGTCCTCCACGGGCATGCCACCGACGGAATACAGCACAACCTGATCCGGGTCGTAGCCCGGCGCCTCCTTCTCGGAGACTTGAGCAATGACCTCGAGCTTCTCCGGTGGCAGCTGACCCTTCTTTTCCAGGGTGTACCAGTAGGTTCCTGGGATCCCTAGCTTCACGTACGCTTCCTCTGCATACTCCTCATCCCATGCTTCATAGAGTCCGCGTGCGTCGAGGACCAGCCTGGCGTCGTTAATCAGAAAATCATCATCGAAGCGCGCGGCCGCAGGCAGGAGGCAAAGGGTACCCGGCTCCAACCATTCCTTCTTAAAGTAAGGGAATTTCTCCACACCGCCCGCATCAGTGGTCGCCGCGGCCAGGACGATGTCCGCACCCTTGCACGCCTCCTCAATGCCGTCCTTCGGCACGCAGGTGATACCCGGGTGCTTCTCCGCAATGTAGTTGGTGAAGGAATCGATGCCGCGCTGGGAACGGCCCACCACGTTGATGGTTGTGATGCTCGGGCGCCGGGAGATCACCGCGTCCGTATTCGTCCGCGCCATCACGCCCGGGCCGACGACCGTCAGCGTCTCTGCGTCCGGCTTGGCAAGGTGTTTCACGCCGACGCCAGGAACTGCACCCGTACGGTAAGCGCTCAACAAATTAGCGGACATGATCGCCAACGGGGCGCCGGTGGTTGTGTCGTTCAGAGTGAACAGGTGGATGGAACGCGGCAGGCCCTTGTCTTTGTTCTCCACATTGGAGCCGTACCACTTCACGCCGGTATTGCCGAAGCGGCCACCGAGGTAAGCGGGCATCGCCATGAAGCGCCGATCGGGACCATCGGAGGGCATGTTCACGAACTTCGGCTTCTCCGGGAAGCTGATCATGGCGCCGTGGGAATTGCCGGACAGCCCGGCCATCATGTAATCGCCCTTGTGCATGAGCACGAGGGTCTCCTCCATGACATCCACGCAGCGGGCAATATCAGTGACACCAGCCTCGATCATGTCCGGTTCGGACAGGTAGATGAAATCGATGGCGGTTGGGGCAGTCATTGTGATGAACTCCTTGAAAGTAGGGGGACTGGGACTGACAAGCCTGAAGAACGGAGGCTTGAGGTGGAGGGCAGTGAGGGGCGGGGAGGATGGAAGAAAGATGTGTGGTGAGCGCGCCGGTTACTTCACCGTTGCGTCGGCCTTTGTCGCCTGGTCTTCGGGCACGACCTCGCCGGAGACGTCATCCATCGCCAAGTGGGCGTAGGCCACTTCACGGTGCAGGCTGGAGTCCACGCCCCGCGCCTCTTCTTCTGGGCTGAGGCGGATATCCATGAGCTTGCTCATCAGCCACGCCAGGAGATAGGTCATGCCGAAGGAGTAGACAAGGGTGGCGCCGATGGCCACGAGCTCGCGCCAGATGAGGTCGATGTCCCCACCGAAGAACACGCCCGCGCGGCCAGCGGGGGCTGCCTTGGAGCCGAAGAACACGACAAACAGGGCACCCGCAATGCCGGCGATGCCGTGGACGGCGAAAACATCGACAGAGTCATCGATTTTGTGGCGGCGCTTGAGGTTGATTGCGAAGAAGGCAGCGGTGGCACCGATCGCTCCTGCGCAGATCGCACCGATCGGGGTGACCGCATCAGCCACCGGTGTGATGGCCACCATGCCGGCGATCATGCCGGTGCCCAGGCCCATGAGAGTCGCAGCCTTATTGATCAGCCGCTCCAGGATGTACATGCCGATGATGCCACCGCACAGGGCCAGCAGGGTGGTGAGGACCACGTACTGGGCAAGGAAATTCGCACCGCCAGCGGTGCCGCCATTGAAGCCCATCCAGCCCATCGCGATCATTCCAGCACCAATGAGCATCAACGGGATGTTGTGGGGCTTGTCATCGGTGGTGGCTGCGCGGCGGCCAAGAACCATTGCCAGCGCCAGGCCCGCCGCACCAGCATTCATGTGCACGGCGGTGCCACCGGCGAAATCATGCAGGCCCAGCACGTTGCGCATCCAGCCACCCACGTATCCGGACTCTTCGTCCGAGATGGCGAAAACCCAGTGAGCGATCGGCGCGTACACGACCACCACCCAGACGGGGACGAAGAAGAACCAGGCATCGAAGCGCATGCGGCCTGCAGCGCCGGAGGAGGCCAGTGCCACCGCGATCGCTGCGAAGAGCACGTAGAAAGCGCCCCACAGGGTGCCGCCCGCGCCGTCGTCGCTGAGGAACTCATCGAAGAAGGAGTATTCGAAAGGGTTGCCGATGATGCCCCAGCCGCCGACGGAATTGCCGAGCACCAGGCCGCGTCCAATGATGACGTAGACCACGGCGGTGAGCGCCAGGGAGCTCATCACCATCATCATCATGTTGAGCACACTACGGCCATTGAGCATGCCACCGTAGAGCATTGCCAGTCCTGGGAACATGAGCAGGACGAGGGAAAAAGCGGCCAAGATCCATGCGATATCCGCGCCGGACATGTGCCACCCCGCTTTCACTTGTAGGTTGTTTTGAAGGTCTCGAGTGAGGCCTTGCTTGGCTTACAAGTGAAAATTTATGGAGCGTGGGTGTCGCGGGATTTGCTCCCGAATTACGCTTTGGTGTCCTGCTGCAGCAGTTGTGTTGCGCTTTCGTTTCCTGCGTGCCCTGGCTGTTAACTGCGGTTAGTCTTCGTCGAGCTGCGGTTAGTCTTCGTCGAACATGAGGAGCTCACGCCCCTTTATGGACAGCGCGAATACCAGCGGCTTCTTGTTGAGCTCCTCGAGGTATCCGGCGTCAACCAACGAACCTAACTCACGCCGGGTAGTCTGCTTCGATTTCTCAAGAAATTTCGAAACCTCTTCCAGCTTCACACCGGATCGGGGACCAAATAAGGCGACCTGGCCAAGGAGGAAGAAGATCTGCAGTTGATACTCACTGAACCCGACTGACTCGTGTTGACGGATCTCAGCAATTCGGTTGAGCAGCTGCTGGAGACTCTGTCTCTTTTCCAAGAGCGATTCTTCCAGTTGCTCCTGCGCATTAGCCAGCATGTCCAATAGATCCGTTACGAAGAAGGTGGCCTCGGCCTTATACATTGGGTCTTCGAGTTGTTTAAACGCCTTGTAATACTTGTTTTTTTGGCGCATCATCTCGGCAGACAACGATATGGCGGTTGGCGCTGACAGCAACGACTTAAGACGGAGTGCGAGCAAAAATCGTCCGAATCTACCGTTGCCGTCATAGAACGGGTGGGTGTGTTCCAACATGAAGTGACCAACCAATGCGCCGACAAGGTGAAGAGCAGTGGAGTCCCTATTGGCCTCCAGCATCGCATTCAGTCGCCCATTTATTTCACTTTCTCCTACCACGCCCGAGTGGATCGGCTTCTTGTCTCCGCCCCAGATATGAACCGGGCCCGCTCTAAACAAATCGCCGTCAAGCTGATCTTGCACACCGATCTCTTCGCCGAGCAAACGATCGTAGAGCTCCCGAACTTCTTTCAGTGTCTGGGGAAATGCTTCTCCTGCCACCATTTGATTGTCGAAGAGTATTGAATAGGTGCGAGTCATTTCTTGGAAGCGACTCCGCCCTTTAGAGAGCTTCTTTCCTGCCGGCTTCTGAGCGGACTCGAGGGCGTCAGTAATCTCTTGCCGCGTGGAGTGAATATTTTCTATCTCATTGCTTGATCGAATCTCCTCGACCAACAGAGTGAAGAGATAGTGGCTCTGCGCTGCTCCCGGCAGCTGACCCCAGAGCTTTTCGATGGCTATTTCCCGCCGCCAGATTGCTTCCAACTGGCCTTGTAACCCAGTGTGAGAAACAACGAACAGCTGATTACCCCCAACGTAGTAGGAGTATGGAATCGTGGCTGGGCTTGATAAGCGCTGTTCAAGTTCCTTTTCGACCACACCCATGGCATCACGTGATGTCTGATGGAAGATAGCTTTTAGCGTCTTGTAACTCGACACGCTCCTGAACCTTTCATCACATACATCGGCAAGACTGATGCCCTATTTTATAAAATCGCCGGTTTTTATGAAATAGACGGACCAACGATGCCTCCCATTTCATAACACTAACCTGACATTGCGCTCCCAGGCTTCAATCTCTTCTCGGATGATCCGCCAAGTGTTACGGCAACTCTAGATACCCGCTGACTCCCCCAATAGCGGAGGACTGTTGCTTTTGTTGCTTTTACCGCTCGAGCGGGCTGCACACCCCAGATACGACAACACCCCCTCACCATATTTGCAGATGAGGGGGAGTTTTTATGCGGAGCCGCTTACGAGAATCGAACTCGTGACCTTTTCATTACGAGTGAAACGCTCTGCCGACTGAGCTAAAGCGGCGCATACGAGCTCCAACGCGCGAGGCGCCGAAGAAAACGTACAAGCGGGTATCTTACTGCACCCCACCCACCACTCACAAAAAAGGGCCACACCATCCTCGATCTACCGAGGCCATTGCCTCATGGCTCGTACTATGGAGCGCATGAACTGGGTTCCCGATTCCACACGCGCATCCGCCTGGACCCCGCCGGAGGGATGGCCGGAGGCGATCACGCTGGAACTCGGCATCGAGTTGTGGCGCATTCCCCTCGTCATCGCCTCCGCGGTCGGCATCTATCTGCTGTTCCTCCTCTTCGTGCGCGTCTTCGGCCCGCGCATACTCGGAAAACTCGCAAGCTTCGATGCCGTAGTCATCGTCATGTTCGGCGCCGTCGCCGGCCGTGTGATTCTCGGCCACCCTCCCACACTCGCCGCGGGCGCCATTGGCCTGCTGACACTCGTGTGCCTCGAGGCAGTGTTCGGCGCTGTTCAGCACCTGCGCGGCTTCCGCCACGCCATCTCCGGCGACGCCATCCTCCTCGTCGCCCACGGAGAACTCCTCCACGCGCACATGCGCAAAGCTCACGTCACCACGACCAACATCTATTCCGCAGCACGCAAGGCGGGCCTCACCCAGCTGGCGCAGGCCAAGTGCATCATCCTGGAACCCACCGGTGAGCTCTCCATCATTCGCGAGGGCACCGACATGGACCCCGCCCTGCTCAATGGCGTGGTCGGCCGCGAACACATCTAGGCGCTCCACACCCGCGAAAACACCAGCTACACCACCCCGCAGCACTCGCGTAGGCGCCCCGCCATCGCATCCAGCGCCACTTCCGGTCGCACGTTGAGCTTCAGCGTCTCGCGGCACTCTGCCACCGCGTCAATGCAGCGGACCATCGCCTCCGGCTTATTCCGCCGCGCCAGCTCCTTCGAGGTCGCCGCCATATCCGGATGCTGGAACCCGCCGATCGGCACGCCCTCCTCATCCACCGCACCGGCGGCAACCATCATCGCGTCGCGGTACAGTCCCGCCACGTCGATGAGCGCCAGATCCAGCGCGTCACGCATCATCCGCTTACGCCGCGCCTCCTGCTCCTTCTCCAGTGCCTTGAGCTGCCCTGTCGCGCCGCGCTGTGCCTTCGCCACGCCCCTTCCCTTGGACCCCATGCCCAGCGAAGATTCCAGCGCCACGCGTTCCTCTGCGTCCTTGCCCTCCATTGTCGACGCCGCTTCCTCCGTAGCCTTCGCCACCAGCTCGGAGGTGAAGCGATACACCGCGCCAGGCTCGTACACCAGCTGCGGCAACTTTAAGGCCGTCGCGCGCTTTGTGCGCGCCTTCTCATCCGCTGCCAGCCGCCGTGCCCTGCCGATATGCCCGCCGGAGACACCCGCTGCCCATTTCGCTTGCTCTTTCGTCAGGCCCAGCGTGGCGTCGGACAAAAGAACGGCCTCGACCTGCTCCGGCGCGGGGGTCGGAACGTACACATGACGGCAACGGGAACGCAGGGTAATCGCAATATCGCGTGGGTCGGTGGACGGCGTACACAGCAGGAACACCGTGTGCTTCGGCGGCTCCTCCACAGACTTCAGCAGCGCATTCGCACCGGACTCATTGAGGCGATCCGCGTCCTCAATGACCACCACGCGCCAGTCGGCCACACCCGGCAGCTTCGCCGCCTCCAGCACAACCTTGCGTACCTCATCCACCGGGATCACCGCGCCAGTAGTGGACACCCACAGAATATCCGGGTGGGTACCCGCAGCGGCGCTGCGGCACTGCTCGCACCGGCCACACCCGCCGTGCGGGCACACCAGCGCCGTCGCAAAGACCTTCGCCGCAATCGACCGCCCGCTGCCCGGAGGCCCCGTGAACAGCCACGAGTGGGTCATCGCAGTCGGATCCTCAACGGCACTCAACAGTGCCGCACGCACTGGCTCCGCGGTGATCTGGCTGAAGATCGGAGGTACTTGTTCGCTCACAATTGCCCAGTCTAACTGCCCCCGGGACAGCTCTCCGATAGGCTGAAAACCATGACTCAGCTCCTTCGCTATTTGGCGTGGGCCAGCAAGACCTCCTGGCCCCTGTACGCAGCGTCGGTTCTGGCTACCAACATTGTGGGAGCATTGGCCGTGGCCACGTTCCTGCGCTTCCTCGTGCCGCTGCCAGCCGCGCAGGAGATCACCAACCCGAACACCACCACTGCGCTGCTCTACGCGTGCTACTTCGTGTTCGCCATCGTCGCGGGCGTGATCCTGACGCTGGTGTTTTTCGCGCCTGTACTTCGATGGCAACGCACGCCGGAAGCCTACGACCCGAACATGGTTCGTGACCTGGTTCTGCGCATTCCTACGCTGCAGACAATCACCGGCGCGATCCTGTGGCTCATCGGCGTGGTCGTATTTACTGTGGTGGCGCTGCAATACACCACGCGATGGGGCATCGCTGTGGGCGTGACCGCGCTGCTCGGCGGTCTGATGGTGTGCCTCATGACGTACATGGAGGCCGAACGCCTCGTCCGCCCCGTGGCCGCCCGCGCACTGCAACGAGGCGCGCCTGACCACTCGCACCTCAACCCCATGTCTCGGCGCCTAATGGTCACCTGGATGCTCACCTCTGCCGTTCCCGTGCTGGGCATTCTGCTGTTGCTGCTGGCGGAGGCCACGGACTTCTTCCCCGGCGACGCCAACGATATCCTCCCCGCACTGGTCGCCCTCTCCCTCACCATGCTACTCACGGGCTTCGCGGGTACCCGCCTGTACTCGATGGCGGTGGTCGATCCCGTGCGCGAGCTGCAATACGCCATCAACCGAGTCCGCCGCGGTGAAGTGGACACCACAGTGCGCATCTACGACTCCTCGGAAATCGGCGTGCTGCAGGCGGGCTTCAACGAGATGATGCGTGGCCTGCGGGAGCGTCAGCGCGTCAGCGACCTCTTCGGTCGCTACGTGGGCACGGAAGTCGCCCGGCGAGCGCTGGAGGAAAAGCCGGAGCTCGGCGGTGAATCCCGCGAGGTAGCTGTTCTCTTCGTGGACGTGATTGGCTCCACGGGCTTTGCTGCGAAGGAAGCGCCACAGCACGTGGTGAAGGCCCTCAACGAATTCTTCGACCGCGTGGTAGAGGGCGTGCACCGCAACAAGGGCATCATCAACAAGTTCGAGGGCGACGCCGCCCTGGCCGTGTTCGGTGCTCCTCTGCCACTGGATGACGTGGCCGGACACGCGCTGGCCGCTGCGCGCGAGCTGCGCGAGGAGCTCCAGGGCATGGAGTTCGAGGCTGGCATTGGTGTGGCCGCGGGTTCCGTGGTCGCGGGTCATATCGGCGCGCGCGATCGCTTCGAATACACCGTCATTGGCGACGCTGTGAACCAGGCCGCGCGTCTGACCGACTTAGCCAAGAACACCCCGGGCCGCGTACTCACGAGTGCCGCCACTGTGCGCCAAGCCAACGAGGCCGAGCAGGCCCGCTGGACCATGCTGAAATCCGTGGAGCTGCGCGGTCGCCGCGAGATGACCCAGTTGGCGCGCCCGACCCGCAAGACGATGGCGGAGGTCGAGACCGAAAACGAGTCGGCCTAAGCCACACCCTGACCCGAGTTTTACGCTGACGAAGGGAGGCCACCATGACCATGCGACCCATGGGTCCACCCGTACACGCAGCCACCAAGAACCCTGCCGACCTCCAACAGCTCGAGGCCTCGCCGGTGAAGTTCTCCCGCGTCGCCACACTCTTCCGCCCGCACCTGGGCACCGTTGGCACCATCGTCGCGATCATTGTCGCCACTTCCGGCCTGGCGGTGGTGCAGCCGTTCCTCGTACGCGAAACCGTGGACGTGGCCATCCCCCAGCAGGACGTCCGCCTGCTGATATGGCTTGTCGGCGGGATGATCGGCCTCGTCATCCTCACCCAAGGCATCGGTGTGCTCCAGACCTGGCTCTCCACCCGCATGGGCCAGCGAATCATGCACACTCTGCGCATCCGTGTGTTCTCCAACCTGCAGCGGCAATCCCTGCAATTCTTCACCCGCAACCGCAGCGGCGAAGTGCAATCGCGCCTGACCAACGACATCTCCGGCATGTCCTCCGTGGTCACCTCCACCGCCACATCCATCGCCTCGAACATCACCTCCACCATCGCCACGGTCATCGCGATGATCGCCCTGTCCCCCACCCTGTCGCTGCTATCCCTCGTGGTCATGCCCCCGGCGATCTACCTCACTCGCCAGACGGCCCTGCTGCGCCGCCGCATGACGGAGAAGCAGCAGCAGGCCCAAGCAGAACTACAGCAGACGATCACGGAGAACCTCTCCGTCTCCGGCGTGCGCCTGTCGAAAACCCTCGGCGCGGAACGGCGCGTCTACGGCCAGTTCCACGGCATTTCAGAGCGCCTCATCGACCTGGAAGTGGAAGCACAGCTAGCGGGCCGCTGGCGGATGGCCAGCATGCAGATCATCTTCGGCATCATCCCCGCGTTGGTTTACCTCGTCGCGGGCCTGCCCGCCACCGGCGACGGCATGACCATCGGCACGCTCATTGCGTTTTCCACCCTGCAAACCCAAATCTTCCGCCCTGTCACCGGCCTGCTGAACATCAGCGCACAATGGGTGGCCTCCATGGCGCTATTCAGCCGCATCTTCGAGTACCTTGACCTGCGCCCCGAGGTCGAGGAACCCGCCACCCCACGCGATGGCCGCATTGCGGATTCCTCCGTCTCCTTTTCCGACGCCACCTACCGCTACCCCGGATCCCATACCGACGCACTACGGGATTTCACCTTGGAGATCCCCGCAGGAACCACCACGGCACTGGTTGGCCATACAGGCTCGGGAAAATCCACTGCCACGATGCTGCTCGCGCGCTTAGCCGATCCAACGAGCGGCTCAGTAAAGATTGGCGGGGTGGACTTGCGCCAGATCTCCGCCGAGGAGCGTGCCCGCAAGCTGGGCGTGGTCTCGCAGGAAACCTACCTGCTGCACGCGACAATCCGGGAAAACCTGCAGTTCGCAGCACCCGAGGCAACGGACGAACAGTTGTGGGCGGCGCTGGTGGCGTCGAACATCGACGGGCTGATCCGCAGCCTACCGGACCAATTAGACACGGTCGTGGGCTCGCGCGGCTACCGGTTCTCGGGTGGCGAGCAGCAGCGACTGTCGCTGGCGCGGGTACTGCTGCGGAACCCGGAGATTCTCATTCTGGATGAGGCAACTTCCGCGCTGGATAACGAGACCGAGGCCGCGATCCAGGCGGCGGTGGAGAGCTCACGTGCCACGCGGCTGGTGGTCGCGCACCGGCTGTCAACGATTCGCGATGCCGACCAGATTGTGGTGCTCGACGAGGGGCGCATCCAGGAGGTCGGCACGCACGAGGAGCTGCTGGCCAGGGACGGGGCGTATGCCGCGCTGGTGCGCGCGGCGGAGCGGGAACAGGGGTCACGCTAGCCCGATGATCCGCACTACCAAGCGACCTGGCTAGCTACCCTTCTCTCCTTCCGGCTCTCGCAGGTTCTTCCGAGAGGGCTCTCCGATAGCGCCCCCGAGAGGCGAGGTGGCGAGATTTTCCACCACCCTCAAATATCGCCACACTAACGACGGCGAAAAGGCAACATCACCGCCAAAACTGTGGCGAAATTCCCAAGCACGCGGAAATTTCGCCACCTCACGACAGTAGCGGGGCCAGCGGCAAACGCGACTGCCGGCAATCGGCAAGCGCAGCCACGGGCCACAGCGGCAAGCGTGGCCGCAGGCCATCGGTAGGCCGGCCTGCTGGACGGCCGGCCTACTAGCGGCGAGCCTTCACCGTGCGCTTGGTGAGGTTGCGATCAGCAGTCTTCGAAGATGCCTTCTTGCTGGTCTTCTTCGCAGCCTTCCTAGCCGTCTTCTTCGCAGCAGTCTTCGTGGTCTTGCGGTTGGACTTCGCAGCCCCACCGCCATCAGCGGCCTCCTTCGCGCGACGCTCGGACAGCAACTCGTTCGCACGAGCATCCGTCATCGTCTCCGGAGTATCGCCCTTGCGGAGCGAAGCATTCGTGGTGCCATCGGTGACGTAAGGACCAAAACGACCCTCCTTCACAGACATTGGCTTGCCGGACACGTCGTTATCACCCAGCTGCTTCAGCGGTGGCTTCGCCGCAGCCCGGCCACGACGCTTCGGCTCAGCATAGATACGCCGTGCCTCATCCAAAGTGATCGTGAAGATCTGCTCCTCATTCGCCAGCGAACGCGAATCATTACCCTTCTTCAGGTACGGGCCATAGCGACCATTCTGGGCGGTGATCAGCTCATCATCGGAAGGATCCACACCTACCTCACGCGGCAGGCTCATGAGCTTCAGCGCCTCCTCCAAGGTGACCGTCGCCGGCTCCATGCTGGAAAACAGGCTGGCCGTCTTCGGCTTGAGGGTCTCCTCCACGATCCCCTTCACGCGCTTCGCCTTCTGGTTCTGCGCGGTCTTCGTCTCGCGGGATAGTGGCTTCTTGCCCTCCTTAGCGCGCTCGGCATCCTGCTCGTCGCGCTCCGCTTCCCAGATCGCCTCGGCCTTCGCGGCAACCTTCGCTTCCTCGTCCTCGCCCAGACGCTCCGTCACGTACGGGCCGTAGCGCCCCTCGCGAGCCACGATCATGCGGCCGGAATCCGGGTTTACGCCCAGTTCGCGGCCACCCTGCGGCGTGGCGAAGAGCTTTTCCGCAACCTCCAGGGACAGCTCGTCCGGGGTCATGGACTCCGGCAAATTCGCACGCTGAGCCTCCGGCTCGCCACCGTCCTTGGTAGGCAGCATGCGCTCCAGGTAAGGGCCGTAGCGTCCCACGCGAACTACGATCGGCACGCCATTGGCGTCGTCGAACAGATGGAGGGAGTTCACGCGGCGCGCATCAATCTGCTCGAGGTTGTCCCCGACGAGCGTCTTCAGCCCGCCCAGGCGGTGAACGGCCTTACCAGCGCCCGCGGCCTCGGCGCCCTTCTCGCCGAAGTAGAAGCCCTTGAGCCACTCACCGCGCGATTCGCGACCTGCGGCAATGGCATCCAGCTCGTCCTCCATGGCGGAGGTGAAATCGTAGTCAACCAGCGAGCCGAAGTTCTGCTCCAGCAGGCCTACCACGGCGAACGCAACCCAGCTCGGGACCAGTGCATTGCCGCGGGAGAACACGTAACCACGGTCCTGGATGGTGCGGATGATGGACGCGTACGTGGACGGGCGGCCAATGCCCAACTCTTCCATGCGCTTGACCAGGCTAGCCTCGTTGTAGCGCGCCGGCGGGTTCGTGGTGTGCCCATCAGCGGCGACGTCACTGGCCGACAGCTCGTCACCCTTCGCCAGAACGGGCAGGCGCTTTTCTGCGTTATCAGCGACATTGCGGCCATCAGCCAGCTCCGAGACTTCCACGTATGCCTTGAGGAAACCCTGGAATGTCACGGTCCGGCCGGTGGCGGTGAACTCGCACACCTCGCCTTCCGCGGCTGTGCCCGTGACGGTGACCTTCATGGAGGTTCCACGCGCATCGGCCATCTGGGAGGCAACAGTGCGCTGCCAGATCAGCTCGTAGAGCTTGAACTCCTCCGCATCCAGCTGGCTAGACAGCTGACCTGGGGTGGCGAACTCTTCGCCGGCGGGGCGGATGGCCTCGTGCGCCTCCTGGGAGTTTTTCACCTTGCGATTGTATTGGCGCGGGGCGTCCGCCACGTACTGCGCGCCGTAGAGTTCACGGGCTTGCTTGCGAGCGGCGTCGATTCCTGCCTTGGACAGGGTCGTGGAGTCCGTACGCATGTACGTGATGTGGCCGTTTTCGTACAGCCGCTGCGCGATGCGCATGGTGCGCTCCGAGGTGAAGCGCAGCTTGCGGCCGGCCTCCTGCTGCAGGGTGGAGGTCATGAACGGCGGGTAGGGGCGGCGGGTGTAGGGCTTCTCTTCCACGCCGGTGACCTGCATAGACGTGCCAATCAGCCCATCGGCAAGGTCCTTGGCGCGCGCCTGGTCCAGCACGATCGCGGAATTTTTGAGCTTGCCGTCATCTCCGAAGTCGCGGCCTTGGGCGACCTTCTTGCCGTCCACGGTCGCGAGTTTCGCGGCGAAGTTATCCGGCTGGCCGTCCGGCACGTACATCTGGGCGGTGAGGTCCCAGTATTCGGCGGAGACGAAGGCCATGCGCTCACGCTCGCGCTCGACGATCACGCGAGTGGCAACGGACTGCACGCGGCCTGCGGATAGGCGTGGCATGACTTTCTTCCACAGCACGGGCGAGACTTCGTAGCCGTAGAGGCGATCCAAGATGCGGCGGGCCTCTTGGGCGTCGACGAGGTCGTAGTCCAGCTCGCGGGTGTCTTCGGCGGCGGCGAGGATCGCGGGCTTGGTGATTTCGTGGAACACCATGCGGCGCACGGGCACCTTGGGCTTGAGCACTTCGAGCAGGTGCCAAGCGATGGCTTCACCTTCGCGGTCGGGGTCTGTTGCGAGGTAGAGTTCGTCGACTTGCTTGAGCTTAGCTTTGAGGTCGCTGACCTTCTTTTTCTTGTCGGGGCTGACTACGTAGAGGGCTTGGAAGTCGTCGTCGACATTCACACCGAGGCGCGCCCACGGTTGCTTCTTGTACTTGGCGGGCACGTCGGCAGCGCCGCGTGGGAGGTCGCGGATATGGCCGACAGAGGCTTCCACGATGTAGTCGGAGCCCAGATAAGGAGCGATCTTTTTCGCTTTCGTTGCAGACTCAACGATCACTAAACGCTTTACGCCGCTGTTCGCCATCGGGGCGGATCACTCTTCCTTAGTCTCTGTCTCTTTAAATGGAAGCTCAATATGTTGGTTTATAGCACCAGTTTGTGGAGACTCTACATAACTGGGCGCGGTGTTCGGCGAATTGCCCGCCGGGTGGGGCACCGTTTCCGTCCTTTTCCGACGCCACCAGCTGCCGCTGTGAGCTTCATGAAAAACCGCCATGACGTGGCACTTTAGGGGTGCCGCAGCATGGCGGTGGGCGGGGCTAGTCCTTAGAGGGACCGCACGTCCTGCGCCTGGAGGCCCTTATCGGACTCGCCGATCTCGAATTCGACCTGCTGGTTTTCTTCGAGGGTGCGGAAGCCACTGCCCTTGATTTCGGAGTAGTGGACGAAGACGTCCTTAGTGCCGTCGTCTGGGGCGATGAAGCCGAAGCCCTTTTCCGCGTTAAACCATTTCACGGTTCCTGTTGCCATGTTTTCTCCTTATTGTTTGCGAACGCTGCCGGGATGGCACGTTCTTAGCTGGTGTATTTCTATGAGGTCCCCAAGTAGTGGCGGAGCCTCCACCGGCTGTTGGAAAAAGCAAGCGGGCCCGAGAGATTGGAAACGCACAGTGGAAATTGCGACCTTGACCCAGTGTGCCACGCGCGAGTGTCTTTTGAAGGTCGAAACTAAAACTTTTTCTATCGTGCTGGTGCATTAAGCTCCTGTAGTTGAGATGTCTAGTAGTTTCCCTTCCTCTTCTCCTGGCGCTTCACCTGGATCTTCTTCTGATTCTTCTTCCAGCTCTTCTTCTCCTGGCTCGGCTTTCGGCGATGAGCTCATTGAGACACTGCGGCAGGCCATGCCGAATGGCACGTGCACCCATGTTCGGCACGAGACCGCGCGGCCGTCGTCGCAGGTGGAGTGGCCGGACTGGGCTGATGCCGGCCTGGTAGAGCACCTCTTCGAGAACGGCGTGGAAAAGCCGTGGTCGCACCAGGTTGAGACGGCCCAGCATGCTTTCGAGGGCCGGGACGTGATTGTCGCGACAGGAACAGCCTCGGGCAAGAGTTTGGGTTATCAGTTGCCGGTGTTGTCTTCGATGGCGGACGGCGATTCACTCTCCACGGCGCTGTATTTGTCGCCGACGAAGGCTTTGGCGCAGGATCAGCGGGCGTCGCTTGCCCGCATGTGTTCGTCTGTGGAGTCGCTGCGCAATGTCATGGTGGCGACGTACGACGGTGACACTCCCCCTGAGGCGCGCCGTGTCATTCGCGAGCAGGCGCGAATTATCGTCACGAATCCGGACATGTTGCACGCTTCTGTGCTGGGCAGCCCGGGCGCGTGGACACGGTTGTTGAATACCTTGCGATATGTCGTGGTTGATGAATGCCACGTGTATCGCGGGGTGTTCGGTGCGCATGTCTCCCTGGTGTTGCGCCGTCTTCTGCGTTTGTGTTCGACGCCACCGGTGATCATTTTGGCTTCTGCCACCAGTGTTGACCCCGCCGCTCATGCGAGGAGGCTCACGGGCCGCACGGATATTGCCGCGGTCACGGAGGATGGTTCCCCAACGGGTGAGCGCACGATTGCCTTGTGGGAGCCAGGGTTCCTTCCGGAAGTCACAGGTGAGCACGGGGCGCCGGTGCGCCGGGCCGCGAATTCGGAGGCCGCGGAGATCATGGGGCGGGTCATCGCCACGGGTGCCCGCACGTTGGCTTTTGTACGCTCGCGCCGCGGGGCGGAGGCCGTGTCGATGGCAGCGGCGGAGCAGCTCAGTGTGATGGGACGGAATGCGGATGCTGCGCGGGTGGCAGCGTACCGTGCGGGCTACACGCCGGAGGATCGGCGGGAGTTGGAGCGCCGTCTGGACGAGGGCGAGTTGCTGGGCGTGGCCAGTACGAATGCTCTGGAGTTGGGGATTGACGTGGGCGGCTTGGATGCCGTGGTCACGAGTGGTTTCCCAGGGACGATTGCGAGTTTCCGGCAGCAGGCTGGCCGCGCGGGGCGGCGCGGCCAGGGCGCGCTGGTGGTGCTGGTGGGCGCGGATGACCCGATGGATACCTACTTGGTGCACCATCCGGAGGCATTGCTGGATCGGCCAGTGGAGAACACGGTGTTCGATCCTTCCAACCCTTATGTCCTGGCCGATCATCTGGTGTGTGCGGCGGCGGAGAAGCCTTTGAGTGACGCAGAGGTCGCGGCATGGGGCGGCGAGCGGGTGCTGGAGTTCCTTATTCGCCAGGGAGCGCTGAAGCGCAGGCCGAAGGGGATTTTCGCTGATCTGAGTGTGGCAGAGCAGGTTCATGGCCGGGTGTCGATCCGTGGCGGGGCCGCGCGACAGGTGGCGATCGTGGATCGCGATGATGGCCGGCTTTTGGGCACGGTGGATGCTGGTCGTGCCGTGGGCGATGTGCATACTGGAGCGGTGTATATCCACCAGTCGGAGACGTACTTGGTCGATGAGCTGGACTTGGAGGAATCCGTGGCGTGGGTGCACGCCGAGATGCCGAATTACACCACGTCTGTGCGCCGGGATACGGACATTGAGCTGCGGCGAACGCGATCGTCGGTGAAGGTGGCCGATGGTGTGTGGTTGGCGAACGTGGACGTTGAGGTTTCGCATGCGGTGAATTCCTATGTCAAGCGGCTGCCGGGCGGGGAGATACTGGAGACGGTGCCTTTGGAAGCCCCGCCTGAGCGTCTACGGACGCGTGCGGTGGCGTACACCGTGGAGCCGGATGTGCTGCTGGATTTGGGTTTGCCGGAGCCAACGTGGCCCGGCGCGCTGCATGCCGCAGAGCACGCGGCGATCGGCATGCTGCCGCTGCTGGCAACATGTGACCGCTGGGACATCGGTGGTGTATCCACGGTTCAGCACCCGGATACTGGCTTGCCCACGGTCTTCGTCTATGACGGCTACACGGGTGGCGCGGGCTTCGCCGAGCAGGGTTTTCTAAAGTTTGGCGAGTGGATGCGTGCGACGGCGGACGCGGTGGAGGCGTGCGAGTGTGAGACTGGGTGCCCGTCGTGCATTCAGTCGCCGAAATGTGGCAATGGCAACGACCCCCTGTTTAAAGCGGGAGCGGTGCTGATTCTGCGTATGTTGGCACATGCCAGCGCGGGCGAGAACCTCATTCCACAGGCCCCGCGGTAGCTTCTGCTTTTCTGCTGATCACAGCCACGGTGACGGTGACATCGTCACCGTCTACGCTGCACTCCTGCAGACTGACGCCGTTCATTTCAGCGACTGCACTGGCTGTGTCACAGGCATCGCCATCGCCGGATAGGTGCGCAGTCGCAGCGGATAGTGCAACCATGTCCGCAGCAACAACTGCTCGCTGATCGGCAACTAATAAGCCAGCTCCCATCGCCACGATCCCCGCTGCCGCGATGACTGCCAGGATGCAAGACACCCCAAAGGTCGTACTCACGGTTTTCCCTCCCCTGTGCTCTCCGATTGAGCTGACCGGTTAGCTCTCCGGCTCGACGACAATGGTTGCGGACGCGGTAACGTCGAACAGCGCAGCTGGCTGCCGCACCTCGACGCTCACCGCATCGTGGCCAGCCACAGTGATGGGTGCGATGCTGACCTGAGCCTCGGGTTCGCGATCCCCCGCGAGTGCGCGACCGTCACCGCCTAGTGCTTCCACCCGGGCGATATCTCGGGCCAAGGCTTCCGCCGCGGAGCGTGTTGCCACGGTGCTAAACCCTGCCAGCAACAGCCCCACCGTTGCAGCGAGCGCAGTGAACACCATCGCCCCCTCCACTGTGTTCATGCATTAGTTCCCTTCGTTCAAGGCTCGCTCGAAGATGCCGGAGAGCGCTTGTTCGACTGTGTCCGAAGTCACCACGGTGTACAGCAGTGCCCCCAAGGCAGCTGCGGCGACGCAGCCTAGCGCGTATTCGATCGTCGACATTCCCCTCTCATCGCGGTAGTGGTCGGAGATTGCTCGGCCGAGCTTCTCCAAGACGCTCCGCATAGAAACATGCGTCCGGTGCATCAGCCCATGTGCCCTTTGGCTCAGCGCTGTCACATGGACGAGCGGGCTCACGGTGGACGATGTCTGCGTATAGGTAGTCATGGTCATGTGAATTCCCCTCCTAGGGTGTTGTGTGCGTTGTTGTTACTGGGGTGTTGTGTTGTTACATGCCCGCCAGTCCAATGACGAGCGGTACCAGCCCTATCAGCACGAATGCTGGCAGGAAGCAGAGTGTCAGCGGCGCAGCCATAGCAACCAGAACTTTTTCTGCGCCCTCAGTCGCGCGGTTACGCGCCTGTTGGCGAAGCCGTCCCGCTTGGGCACGTACTCCAGCGGCCAAAGTGGTGCCGGACCTTGTCTGCTGAGCCGCTTGGCGGGCGACGGCGCCATACATTCGCTGTTTCGCCAAGGTCATCCACGCGCTCTCCCCCGCCCCCAATGCAAGGAGCGCAGTCACGCGACGAACATTCTCTTGTGCTCGGACACTGGCTATTCCCCACGCGTCTGCAGTGGGTAGTCCGGCGTCCAGTGCTGCTGCAAAAACGTCGAATTGACGTGCCACATCCAGCGGATCCTCACCGTCAGCGGGGCCGGCCCTGCCGCCCACGCCACCGAGGACGGTCACAGTCAGCGCCTCGGCCCACAGCACGCCACTGCAGGCGAGAACAGTGCCCACCAATAGCAAGGCGCTACCCAGCGGGCTGCCCACGAGAAACCCTGCAGCCCCTAAGCCCATGGATTCGCCTAAGAGGAGGGCACCAATGGGCATAGACAGCAGGACAATCATCGTCACCCGCGCGCCCGCCAGCGAACTACTGGTCGTGTTTTGCCTTCCCCGGTGCGCGTCTAGATCTTGCACGTACAGCGAGGCAAGCGTGCCGAGAGCAATACCGTGGCGCTCGGAGACGTGCCATAGGTGAAGGAAATGGTTGATGAATTCGTCCTTCACACGCAGCTGGCCGGGCTTATCCCCTAGGCGCACGCGGCGCACCAGCACCTCCAGCCTCCTTTTGAGCACAGCATCCTCGACGTAGTCCACTGAATGCTCCGCCGCCACGACGGGCCGGGCACCGGCTTGCACCTCCCGAGCAACCGCATCAACAAATTCCCGAACATGTTCTGTGCGCCGAGCTTTTTGGCTCATAGAAAGGATGCGACGCATCACTGACCACGCAGTTCCCGCGATCATGAGCACCACGGCGATGAGCACTATGGCGTTCATGCGGGCACCTTCGCCATCGTGGGGAGACACGCGACGTCCCGAACGAATTCCTCCCAGCCTGCGCAGGGTTCACCGTCCCACACAGTCCTCACGTGCAACGCCCCATCTTCCAGGCTGAAGGTGCTGATCTGCGCGAGCCGGCGTCCCACCGCGGTGCGCTCGAGATGCAGCACGACCTCCACACCATCGGTAACTTGCTGCGCCACTGCCGCAGGGCTCATCCCAGCCATTGCTCCCAAGGCCATCAACCGGCCCGGTACGGCCTCGGTGCTATTGGCGTGAATCGTCCCCGCACTTCCCGCGTGCCCGGTGTTGAGGGCTACCAGTAAGTCCGCAATCTCCGCCCCTCGGACTTCACCGATGACCACGCGATCCGGACGCATGCGCAGCGCCTGCTTCATCAGGTCCCTCATCGCAATCTCACCGGAACCATCAGCATTCGCCCGGCGCGTCACCAGCTTGACGTGGTTAGAGTGCTGAGGAAGCAACTCTGGCGTGTCCTCAACGATGAGCAGGCGCTGTTCCAGTCCACATTGATCAATCAACGCTTTGAGCAGGGTGCTCTTACCCGTGCCTGTCCCACCACTAATGAGAATGTTGCGACGTGCAGCGACGAGCCCCTCCAGCACCTGCTCTACTTCCCGCGAGTACATATGCACATCCCGTAGCCCTGCCAGGCTGAAGGAGTCCCTGTGAAGCACTCGTACGCTGATGCACGCACCACCGTCCACAGGTGGGGATAGTGCTACATGAATGCGTAGCGCATCACCCCATACTCCTCGGGGGAGCCTGGTGAGTACACCATCGGCGAATGGTGATGCATCATCGAGTCGCGCCCCACATTGTGTGGCTAACTCGACGGCCATTGCTCGCAACTGCTCTGGGGTGAATTGATGACAACACACGGCGTGGAGCCCATAGCCCCTGTCCAGGTACACATCGCCATTGGGATTGACCAACAGATCGGTCACGCCTTCGCAGGTCAGCCAGTCAGTCAGAGCGCCCAGACCACTGAGGGCTCGTTCAATGCGACGGGCCTGACTCACTCTGTCGTAAGCATTTCCTGCCTCGCTTTCCTCCTCGCCGATAACCTGTTCACCAATAACCTGCTGTTCGAAGGCGGTAAGGGCGTCTACAACATCGTCAATTTCTGGATGGACTATCCCCTTTTCCGCCATGACATGGCGGACTGCGGACGTGAGGTCTTCCTCCCCGTCACCGGTTTCCCACCACTCATCGTCCTCAGCACGCTTCTTCGTCAATTGCCCGATTGCGGCCATGAGGTTCATGCCGCCTCCCCTAACTCAAGCGTTTCCGCCGCTCGAGAGGCGACGATGCTCGCGCCCACAGCATGACTAGCCTTATGCAGAGCAGTAGAACGTAGGTTCAGTGCGCCCCGGTCAAGATCAAAGGCAAGATCGTCATCAAAGGCCCATTCCGCCTCTGGCTTGGTATCGAGCAGCACCATGGCCATGGCTCCGGTGGTCGCAGAGTAAGGTACTCGCCGCACCACATGCATCGGATCCCCCAGCCCCGCATCCTCCACTGCGAATCCCATGTCTTTGGCGCCTGCCAGGCCCGCCACTGTCAGGCTGCTCACGACCACCACGGCATCCGGAATCACCGCTCCCCACTGTTTCTCCCACACTTCACTGCCCGGCGTCGTACGACCACAATCGACCACAATGACAGCCCGCTGGATGATATTCATCAGCCGATGCAGTGGCAGCTCGTGTTCTTCGCTCCGCTGACAGGTGACAAACCCGCCTCCCATCCTGCCGAGAACTTGCACCCCGTCAATTTCCTGGCAGTTCTGCAGCAGTTCCTTTTCCGTGACAGACGCACGCACATCATCGGCCATCCACCCCGGCTGGTTCTCTATCCCCAGTACCGTAGCCAAACCCTGCGAGTGTGGATCGCGATCAATGAGCAGCGCATCGCGCGCGAGGATATCCTTGAGAGCCGCCGCCAACCCAGCGGCAAACAGTGATGTTCCCGCCCCACCGTGCGCCCCAATAACGGCAATTCTGAGCGGATCCTCCCGTCCAATCATCTCCGCGAGATCCACGCTTCCGCCCTCAGCGAGATTCGGTTCCATGAGGTCCACCCGGTGGACGCGTACCCCTGGCACAGAGCACAGAGGTGTTGAACGATCGACGAGGAGGATCAGCCCACCGCGTCCTGGGTGCCCATCGCCCAGTACCGAACGTATTCGCTCCTGTTGGGCGCTTGCCTCCGGCCCCGAGTCCTCCGAGAGGATCACCGTTTGTCTCCCTGTCACGGAGGCGACGAGTTTCGCCTCCTCCAGCCACACGGGATCCTCAATATCGATCACGATCGGCCGCAATCCTAGATCTTCGATGGCCTTAGTGGCCTTGGCTTTGAAAGTTTTCCGTCCCCACTTTGTTCCCATGGCATCACTGTGGCAGGGACGCTCTGTCGGTGGCCAGCAACAATTTTCAGATGTGGATAACTCCCGCTCCGCTGACGAAAATAGGCCTAGAGACCTGTGGATAACTCCAATCGACCCGAAGCACTAGTGGCAAATGTGACGCATGGTGCCTATGATGACTGGTGTGACTCGAAACCAGGGCCACGGGGCGAAGCTGGCGATCTTCGACCTCGACAAGACCATCATCAACACCAGCGCCTCTATGGCGTATGGTCGCCCCCTCGCCGAGCGCGGCCTCATCGGCACTCCCGAAGTGCTGCGCATGATGGTTCACCTGGGCAATTACATGCTCACCACCCACACCGAGGAAAACATGCAAGCCACAAAGCATGCCCTCCTCGGCATGGTTCGCGATCGTGAAGAAGAGGCCCTCCGCAGCGTCGCCCAAGACGCCCTCCAGGAGGTCATCACCCCCTACATCTACGCCGAGGCCCGCACACTCCTCGAGGAGCACCGCGAGCAAGGCCACCGCATTGCGATCGTCACCGCCTCCCCTTCCGTGATGGTGGAACCCATCGCTAACGAGCTCGGCGTGGACCACCTCATCGCCACCGAACTAGAGGTCAAGGACGGCCTGTTCACCGGCGAGGTACTGCACTTCAATAAGGGCATATCCAAGGTCGAACACATTCGCGGACTGGTGGAGGCAGAGGGCTACGACCTCGAAAACTCCTTCGCCTACTCCGATTCCTTCACCGACCTGCCAATGCTGCAGCTCGTCGGCAACCCCACCGCCGTCAATCCGGACCGTCCGCTGCGCAAGTACGCGCTAGAGCACAACTGGCCGATCCTTCGTTTCGAAAACCCTGAGCCCCTCTTCCAGCAGAGCGCCGTCCTGGCCGGCGCCGGCGCAACCCTCGCCCTCCTCGGAGCCGTGGCCACCGGCCTGGCTTTCTGGTTTAAGTCCCGCGACGAAGACACTTGAAGGCGCCGTCGCGCTAGCTAGGGCACCGAAGCTAAGCGCCGACTAGACACCGAGCAACGAGCTACTTCGCGTCTGCAATCGACTTCGCTTCCAGCGACCCCTCCGACAGCCCCTCGGCGTGGAAGATGATCCATTCCGCCACGCCCTCGGCCGTCCCCTCAGCAAACCCGGCCGCCTTAGAGCGGTATTCTTCACGCCTGCGGTTCCACCACACCTCTGGCACACCCAACCCGCGCGGATCCAGGCCGCCGGAGATCGTCGCCAACCTGGAGCAAGCCCTAGCGGTGACGCCATTGGCGTCAGCGAAGGGGGACAGGGCGAGCAGCTCACCATGGATGATGGCAGACAGGACTACCGAGTTCACCTTCGTACCACCGCTAATCAGCCGCCCAAGCAGTTGGAGGCGCCCATCCGCATCCCGCTTCGGCCGGCCGGGGACAAGGAACTCTGCGCTGCCCGCCGCCTTGGCACGGAAGGCCTCATCCGACATCTGCGGGCTGGCGACCGCGTTGATGCGTGCGATGACCTGCAATGGGGCACGACGCCAGGTGGTCTGCGTTTCCGTAATTCCATCCGGAGCTAGCATCTCTGCCGCCCGCAAGGAGCCCGCGAGGATGGGATCCTCCACCTGACCGTCTTCCGGCAACCACGGCGTCCCGCCATCCAACTGGGCTGACGCACGCGCGCCGCGCAACACGGATTCCGCGCCGGTCACATCCCAGCCACGCAGGTTGGCAGGATGGCGATGCACCCGGGCAATGTAATCGTTTGCTTTATCTACGGCCTCCTCCACACCGGGCAGGTGAGCGAGGGGTTCGAGGGGGTCAGAAGTGCGTTGCGCGTCAGACATAGTCACCACAATAATTCACCCTTTCGCGCGAGATTCCCGCCGGTCTGGCAAACTAGATGGAGTAAATCTGCGAAGTAACTGATATTTCTGGGAGTAATTCCGTGAGCAAGAACACCAGCGAAGGCCTCTACACCGACCGCGATAGCTTTAACCCGCAGGTCAACGCTATTCCTCTGTCCGACGCAGACTCTCACGCACAGGGTCAGGGCAGCATCGGGGATCTGGTGAAAGACGCCTCTGCTCAGATTTCCTCCCTCGTGCGCTCCGAGATCGAGCTGGCGAAGACCGAGGTTGCGACCTCCGCGAAGAAGGCTGGTATTGGCGGTGGCCTGTTCGCCGCCGCAGCTGTGATCTTGGCCTACAGCTCCTTCTTCCTGTTCTTCACCATCGCCGAGGCTTTCGATACCTTCATGCCTCGCTGGCTGGCGTTCCTCGTTGTCTTCCTCATCATGCTGGCTCTCGTGGCCATCCTTGCCCTGATCGGCCTGAAGCAGGTCAAGGGCGTGAAGAAGCCTGAAAAGACCATCGAGTCCGTTAATGAGCTGAAGTCCGTGGTGCCTTCCAAGGGCAAGTCCTCCAAGCCTGCAAGCAATTCCCAGGGTGGCATGTTCTCCTAAGAGCACACGTCAAAGCACACTTCCACAGTGACTGCAGATCCTGCCGCGCACGCCCCGGAGCCAGTGTTCATTCACTCCCGGGGCGTGCGTATTCATGCCGACGTCCAGGGCCCGCGCAATGCACCACTGGTGCTGCTGATTCATGGCTTTGGCGGCGGCAGCTTCGATTTCCGCGGGCTGATGGAGGAGCTCGCGGGCCACGATGTGCGTGTGGCCGCCGTCGATCTGCGCGGTTATGGCCGCTCCGATAAAACTCCTCGCGGCTACGACCTGACCACCGCCGCCAGCGACATGGCCGGCGTGATTCGGGGCTTGGGCTATGCGAATGCCCTTGTCGTCGGCCACGGCTACGGTGGGCTAGTCGGCTGGACGCTCGCAGCACACGAACCAGCCCGTGTCCGCCGCCTCATCACCATTTCCTCCGCACACCCCTTGGTGCAGACATCACGCATCGCCCGCGATCCATTGGGCAATTGGAACCGCACGCGCCGCATACTCGGCGCCCAACTCCCCCGCGTGCCTGAGTCCCGGTTGACGAAGAACGACGCAGCCCTCGCCGAAAAACTCTTTCGTGCCGGCTGTGCACCGGGCTTCCGTGATACGGACCTCTACAAAACCCACGCCCAGTTGCGGCGCCAGACCATGCTGGCGGATAAAACTGCGCACCTGGCCAGCGAGTACCAGCGCTGGCTGTTCCGGATTCGCTGGCGCCCGGAAGGCCTCATGTTCGACCGCACCTTCCCGCAGAGAATTGAGGCGCCGGTGCTGGCGATCGATGGCAGCATGGACCCCACCTACAACCACACCGTGACGGAGAAGTCCATCGCGCGCGCCCACCCGGATCTCTCCACGGCCGTGCTCATGTACGGCACGGGGCATTACCCGCACATCGAGGACGCACCCGCCGTCGCAGAGCATGTCCTCGGCTGGGTCGAGCCCACTGCCTAAACCCCTCGGCCCCAGCCCCCAAGCCCAACAGCCTAGAAGGCCTAGGCCCTACAGCGCCCCGCCCCTCGGCCCGGCGCCCACAGCCTGAGAGGGCAGCAGGCTAAGCCCAAGAGGCTAGTCCAGGACGCACGCGCCCGTCTCCACTGGCTGTGTCCACTTGTTCAGATCCCCCACGTGGCTCATCACCTCTGCCCGGGTCAGCGCGTAACCAGTCTCCTCCTGGTTCACATCCGCGCCGAAGATGAGCCCAAGCACTTGGCCCTGTTCGTCGATGAGTGGCCCACCGGAGTTGCCCTGCACCACAGTTCCGCGCAGGGAGTAGGCCTCCCGCTCCACGCGATTATCGGCATAGATATTCGGTCCGGAGACGAGGAAGCGATCGCGAATACGCGCTGGTGAGGCTTTAAACGGCCCGCCCTGTGGGAAGCCCAGGACGATCGCGCTCTCCCCCTGCTCGCCATCGGTCTCATCCCAGCGCAGGGCGTTGAAGTTGTAGCCCTCCACCTTGAGCAGGGCAATATCCTGCTGCGGGTTGTAGTAGGTGACGTAGGCGTCCACCATGCCATCGACGGTATCCAGTTGCACCATGTCTGTTCCAGCAACGACGTGCGCATTCGTCATCACCGTATCCGGTGCGACGGCGAACCCGGAGCCCTGCAGTAGGCGGCGGCACTGTTCCGCCTGGCCTACCACGCGGACGATGCTGGAGCGGGCGGCCTTGACCTCGGGAGAGGCAGCCAGTCCGGAATCTGGTGCCTCTACTTCCCGCTGCGGCACACTATCGAAAGGGTCCGTGATGACGGGGAAACCATTGGCGTTGATCAGCGTGGAGACCTGCGTGGGCAGATTCTTCACGAAATCCGGGGCACTGTTCTCCACGGCGGAGAGTACCCGGGACCCGCGCACGGACTTGCCGAAGTCGGAGGTATCACCTGCCACGAGCGGCACGAGCACCAGCCAAATGACCGTCAGTGTGGTGATGACCTGCACGCCCGCGCCCACCACGGATTCCACCTTGAAGATGGACTTGGTCCGAATCTGGTCGCGCAGCCGTGCACCCAGCGCCGTTCCCAGTGCGTAGCCGATCACCACGCCGAGGGTGATCGTCGCCAGTGCAGCTAGGAAGCGCATCCCGTCGCTCGACTGCTCGGCCAGGTTGTCCACCTGATCCAGCACCCACGGCATGGATGTCACGCCCACGTAGCCGCCCACGAGCACGCCGATGAGGCTGAGCACTGCGGAGAAGCCACCTTGGCGGTAGCCGGAGACCATCGCACCGATGGCGATGATCACGAGGATGATGTCTACCACTAGCGATCCGCTCACGGTGCTCCTCCTTCCTCTCCTGCTTCGGTGAACCCTTCGGCTAGTTCTTGCAGCGCTTCCTTATTGGCTGATCTCTTCAATGCCGCAAAGAGTTCTATCGGCTCTTGGTCTTCACCCCACGGCTGCTCCCACCCGGCGCGCTGGAGCAGTGCGGTGATCACCGAACCTGTAAAGCCCCACAGCACCATGCCTTCCACGTCGAAGGCCGGCCCGCGCCATTGCATGAAGCTCACCCAGTAGCGTTGTGCCGGATCCACGAGGTGGGATAGGGGCACAGGCGCCACCCAGTCGTTTTCCGGAGTCGCCGGGTAGACCTTCATGGGGTCCTTCCAGTACGCCAACACGGGCACCACTGCGAAGTTCGTGCGGTCGATGTAAATCGGTTCCAGTACTGCTAGCGGCTGCACGCCGTCCGGGTCCAGCCCGGTTTCCTCCTGCGCTTCGCGAATCGCGGTGTGGATGGGGCTGGGATCTTGATCCTCACGGCCACCGCCGGGGAAGGCCATCTGTCCGGAGTGGGTGCGCATGCTCGGCGCGCGGTGTGTCAGCAGCAGTGTGGCGTCCTCGGGGAACAGCTTTTCCCCTTGCGGCACGAATAGCGAGTCGCCACCGATCAGCACCAGCACCGCGGAGTAGCGCGGAGGTGTTCCCTCCGGCCCTTTCTCCGGCACCCGGCGGGAGTGATCGTCGAGCAGATCGTGGATGCGCCCGCTGCGGGCTTCCAGCACGAAGTCCCGTAGCCACACCGGGACTTCGGCTGGTAGCGGTGGCTGCTGCTGGATCTGTTCCATCCACTGTTGCTGCGTATAGCTCATGGTCTACGCCTCCCCTACTGCCTGCGCGACAAGCTGCTGCATTTCCTGTACATCGTCAAAGGTCCGCACGAAGAGCTCGGCGCGTGTCCCATCTGGGTTGTAGACGAGCGTCACGGGCACCACCTTGGGGATCGCTGTGGCGGCATCGAAGGTGTGATTGCTGTCCTGGTAGCTGGCAAATTTCGTCACCTCCAGCTCCTTGAGGAAGTCCACGCCCGCTTGCGCCTTCGCGTCGAGGTGCACACCGACGACATTCCACTGCGGGTTGTTCTCCGCGAGCTGCTGCATCACGGGCAGTTCATCGCGGCATGGCCCGCACCACCATGCCCACACGTTGACGACCGTCGGTTTGCCAGCCCACTGCTCTGCCAGGCTGGTCTGTCCCTGTTGTCCCCCGTCCGTCAGGCAGGGAAGGAAGACGTCCTTGAGTTCCGCGTCCTCTGCGATGGTCGACGCCACCGCGCCCGCATCCCCAGGATCCGGGCACATCACCGGGTTGTCCACGGTGACAGCTTCGGAGGAGGGGCTGGTGGCGTCGGGCTCAGAGGAGGGAGAGGCAGCAGAGGAGCTGGCCGCAGGTGGCTGCGCCGTTGGTTCGGAGAAGACGGAGGCGATGAGCGGGATGGAGGCAACCGCGAGGCCAATGATCACGGTGAGGGTGACGATGACAATGCGGGTGCGGTCGGAGCGGGCAGACATGCTAGCCATTGTTCCTTTCCTGCTCGCCAGTTCCAAAGCCCGCCAGGTCCAGCAGGTGCTCGCGGTCGGGGGACTTCATCAGCTTCGCCGCCGCCTCTGGGTCCGTTGGCCCTGCATAACCGAAGCTCGGGCATTGACGGGCCAACAGGCATGCGCCACAGGCCGCTTTACGGGAATGGCACACACGCCGGCCGTGGAAGATGGCGCGGTGGGAGAACATCGTCCACTCTTTGCGCTCAATGAGCTGCATGAGGTCCGCTTCCACCTTGACCGGGTCCTCGTGCTCGGTGAGCTTCCAGCGGCGAGCCATGCGCCCCAGGTGCGTGTCCACGGTGATACCGGGCACGTCAAAAGCATTACCGAGCACCACATTCGCGGTCTTGCGGCCCACACCCGGCAGTTTCACTAGATCTTCAAGGCGGCCAGGAACCTCCCCGCCGAAGTTATCCACCAGGGCGGTGGCCAGCCCGAGGATGGATTTCGCCTTCGAACGGTAGAAGCCCGTGGGGCGGATGAGCTCCTCCAGCTCCTCCTGATCCGCCTCCGCATAAGCCTGAGCCGTTGGATACTTCGTAAAGAGGGTCGGTGTGACCATATTCACACGGACATCGGTACACTGGGCGGAGAGTACGGTTGCGACGAGCAACTCCAACGGAGTGGTGAAGTCCAACTCGGCGTGCGCATCCGGATAGGCCTCCGCCAACATGCGGTTGATTTTCCGAGCGCGGCGAGTTCGCCCAAGAGGGGTTTCCCTCCCCTTGGCGGCGAGGTGACTACCAGGACGGGGGAGTTTCGGAGCAGCGGTGCCGGACGACATGCCCACCACCTTAACGTGGTGGGCGGACTATACAGGGCTAAACCTCCCAAGAGAAACCTCACAGTCCCCCTTGGAATTCGGGGTTAATCTTGCGGTTTTATGTCGTGCGTCACTGCGAAACTGTAGTGTAAAGCGAAGTAAAGAATGCACCACCGGGGCCCGCTAACCACGGGCCCGGATTTCAGCGAGAGTGATGTACCCGATGTCTGAAGTATCCGAGATTCTGTCCCGAGCAGGAATCTTCCAGGGCGTTGACCCAAGCGCGGTCCGCTCCCTGATCGAGCAGCTGGATACCGTGAAATTCCCGCGTGGCACCACCATCTTCGACGAAGGTGAGCCGGGCGACCGTTTGTACATCATCGTTAGCGGAAAGGTGAAGCTCGCGCGCCACTCCGTTGATGGTCGCGAAAACCTGCTCACCGTCATGGGCCCCTCCGACATGTTCGGCGAACTGTCTATCTTCGACCCAGGCCCACGAACCTCCTCCGCTATCTGCGTCACGGAAGTCACGGCGGCGACGATGGATTCCACGATGCTGCACCAGTGGATCAGCGACCACCCAGAGATCCCGCAGCAGCTCCTTCGCGTGCTGGCCCGCCGCCTGCGCCGCACCAACAACTCCCTGGCGGATCTCATCTTCACCGACGTCCCAGGCCGCGTTGCCAAGGCTCTGCTGCAGCTGGCCAACCGCTTCGGCACCCAGGAGGGCGGCGCACTGCGCGTGCACCACGACCTCACCCAGGAAGAGATTGCCCAGCTGGTCGGCGCCTCCCGCGAGACTGTGAACAAGGCTCTAGCGGAGTTCGCCCACCGCGGTTGGATCCGCCTGGAGGGCAAGTCCGTGCTGATCTCTGACACGGAGCGCCTGGCGAAGCGCGCTCGCTAGTCGCGGGGCTGGAGCGGCCATCGCGCGCTGAAAACAGAGAACTCCCAGGCAGCCACATAGGCGCCTGGGAGTTATGGTTGACGCGATGTCTCAGCCAGGTGATCGAGTTATCTCTGCCTCTTCAAGTCCCGAACAGCCTGGTGGGTTGAGACACCCGGGTTCTCTCGGCGATACTTCCGAACCTCCTGCGGGGTGGGGTTCTCGGATGTTCTGTTCATGCGCGATCCATTACCAGGGTTAAATTTCCAGAACCAAAAGACGATGGCCGCTGCAAGTGCACATCCAGCAGCCAGAAGTGATTCTCCCGCGAAGCCGTAACCTATTGCCGAGATGAGCAATAGGACTCCTCCGCTGAAAACGAGTCCTTTCTCCATCATATCTCTCGCATCCTAGGGGGTTGTGCTGGAGTTAGCTAAACCAAGAGTCGAGGACAGAAACGACGCCAAGGAATTCGCCCACAAGTGGGTCACAAGCCCCACCGAAGAGCGAAACCGCCCTACTTCTGGCTCTGCAGGTAACGCAGGGTCACGCGAGTGGACTGCTCCGCAGCGCTACGCAGCACTGGGTCCACGTCGGTGTAGATGTGGTTGACGATGTCATTGACCGGCGCGTCCTCACCCAGCTCGTCCAGAGCCTCACGCACCTGCTTGAGGCGCAGCTCGCGGCGATCGATGTACTTCTGCGCGAATTCGGAGAGATCCGGCAGATCAGGACCGTGGCCTGGCAGCAGCGTCTTGCCTTTGCCACGCTCGTTGAGCGTGCCCAGCGTCTCCAGGTAACGGCCAAGGTCGCCGTCGGTTTCGGAGATCATAGTGGTGTGGCGGCCGGCGATCGTATCGCCGGTCATGATGCCCTCCACGTCGGAATCATCGGAGCCACCGTTGGAGTGGACGAAGAAGCACACGGAATCAGAGGTGTGGCCTGGGCTGTGAACGACCTCAATGGTCGGGGTCAGCCCCTCGATAGAGATGATCTCCCCGTCCTTGAGCGGCTCCCCACCAAGGCACTCATGCTCGTTAAAGGCCCGCACTGGAGCTCCGGTGATTTGGCGGAATCGCAGTGCGCCTTCCGCATGGTCGGAGTGGCGATGAGTGAGGAGTACGAGGGCGATTTCGCAGGGCTTGTCGCCGTTCTGTGTTGCCTTGTAGTTGAGGACGTTGAGGTGGCCTTCATCCTGCGGACCCGGGTCGACAACAACGCACACGTTGTCGTTTTCTCCCCGGATCACCCAGGAGTTCGTGCCCTCAAGGGCTCCGTAACTCGGGTTCGGCGCCAGCACGACGCCAGCGTTCGGTGTGACGGGACGTAGTTGACTGTAGGCAGGATGCTCCATGTGCCCTATTTTACGACGATTACGCGCCATCGCCCTGCCCTTTCCGGTGGAACTAACCCCGAATTAAGCCAGCACAGTGGGGTTAATCACGTCGGCTGGCCCTGAGGCGGCTCTTAGCCACGCACGCGCACGATGATTTCCACCTCAACGGGCGCGTCGAGCGGCAGTTCGGCCACACCGACGGCCGCGCGGGCATGCACGCCGGCGTCGCCGAAAATCTCCCCAAGGACCTCGGATGCGCCATTGATGACGCCCGGCTGCCCGCCGAAGTCCGCAGCGGAGGCGACGAAGCCGTTGACTTTGACGATCTGCTCGATGTTATCGACGCCACCAGCCACCTCAGCGGCGGCTGCCACCGCGTTGAGGGCGGCGATGCGGGCAAGGTCATAGCCCTGCTCTGGGGTGACTTCCGCACCGACCTGACCGGTTGCTGGCAGGGAGCCATCCACGAAGGGAAGCTGGCCAGAGGTGTAAATGTGATCGCCGGACTTCACGGCGGGCACGTAGGCGGCCACGGGGGCAGCCACGGGTGGCAGTTCGATGCCGAGCTCTTTGAGACGCTCGCTATGCATGGTTTACAGCTCCCTCTTCATGTAGGCCACGTGCTGCTCGCCCGTAGGACCTGGCAGTACGGAGACGAGCTCCCAGCCGTCTTGTCCCCAGTTATCGAGGATCTGCTTGGTGGCGTGGGTGAGCAGTGGCACGGTGACGTATTCCCATTGAGTCATGACGACCAGTGTATAAGGAAAAGCTCGGCTGCGAGGCACAAAAAAGAGCCCCCGTGGCGAGGGCTCTGGCTGCGAAAGAAAGTGTGCGGTTGGCCGGAAAGGAACGCCTAGGAGGCCGCTGCGGACCTGCGGGCCTGGGAGGCTTCCAGCTGGCCGGCGAAGAAGTCCGCCCAGGAATCAATCTCTGGGTGCTTACGTAGCAGGGCGCGGCGCTGGCGCTCGGTCATGCCACCCCAGACTCCGAACTCCACGCGGTTGTCGAGGGCGTCCGCGCGGCACTGCAGCACTACCGGGCAGTGGCGGCAGATAGCGACGGCCTTGCGCTGTGCGGCACCCTTCACGAACAGCTCTTCGGGATCGACGTTGCGGCAATGAGCCTGCGTAATCCACTCTCCGCGGTTGTTGAAGGACTCACGGTGCGTCACCTGGTTTGCCTGCTGGCGTGTAGGCGCCGTGGTGCTGGCAGTCGGGCGAGCAAGCGATGCAGTCATTGTTATCTTCCTCCGAAAACAGCCTTGGAGCTGGTGAATGTCTTTCGCTGATGTTGGAGGTAATTTTATTCACACGTTTTTAGAAGTGTCGAGTGCGTCACATTATGGGGGTAAGTGACGCCTGCGGCACAAATATCCACTATGGGGCGAGTAGAACACTCTCTTTTGCACCCTCACGCAAGAAACATCAGACAATCCCCTTCAGCGAACCCTCGATATCCACTTTAATGACGCAGGTCACACTGCAAACCAGCCGCACTCACCCCATTTGCATACTAAGGCAGCGCTTAACCTTTTTGCTCAACAAAACTTCCCCGCGCCCCACCATCAAGTTCACCCTCTGTATACGCGGTATCAACCTCAAGTCCACACCCCCGTGCAAGTTTTCTTCATCACTTTCCCCACCAGATTCCAGGGGCATGGAGTAGGGAGTCTCAGCTAGGGTAAGTGCAATGAACTCCGCAAGTAATTCACCGCTCGGCGCCATGGGAAAGCTCTTTGCCACCATCGTCGTGGGCGGACTGCTCTGCGCCCTCGCTCTGGCTCCCTTCGCCACCGCGGGTGGCTGGGCCATTAATTCCAGCGTGGATACGATGAATTCCAACTTGCAGGACATCTCGGAAAATGACTCCGTCCCACTCACCACCACCATCACCGATCGCGATGGCAAGCCGCTGGCATGGCTGTACGACCAGCGCCGGTATGCAGTGGAATCGGACGAGATCTCTCAGGAGATGAAAGATTCCATCGTCGCCATCGAGGACCGTCGCTTCTACGAACACGGTGGCGTCGACCTTCGCGGCACGCTCCGCGCCTTGGCGGCCAACCTCACCAGCGGCGGAGTGAGCGAGGGCGCCTCCACCCTCAACCAGCAGTACGTCAAAAACTATCTTCTGCTGATCAACGCCGAGAACGACGATGAGCGCAATGCCGCAATTGAAACCTCCATCCCCCGCAAGCTGCGTGAGATGCGCATGGCCAGCGATCTGGATAAGGAATTTTCGAAGGACGAGATCCTCACCCGCTACCTCAACCTCATCAGCTTCGGCCGGGGCGCCTACGGCATCGAGGCCGCAGCCCGCACCTTCTTCGGCATTCCCGCCTCCAAGTTGAACACCGCGCAGTCCGCTTTCCTCGCCGGCGTGGTGCAATCCACCAGCGCACTGGATCCTTATGAAAACCCCGAGGGCGCGAAGAACCGCCGTAACGCCGTATTGCAGGCGCGCGTCACCGCCGGCACGCTCACCCAGAAGGAGGCCGACGCCGCCGCTGCTCAGCCCCTCGGAGTGCTGAAGAAGCCGAAGAGCGACCCCAATGGCTGCATCGGCGCCGGTGGCGCTGGGTTCTTCTGCGACTATGTCCTGGAGTACTTGGAGGGCAAGGGCTTTTCCAGGGAGCAGCTGGCCTCCGGCGGCTACACCATCAAGACCACGCTTGACCGCAATGCCCAGGAGGCCGCGGAGCAGGCTACTGCCAATAACGTGTCCCCCGAACAGCCTGGCGTGTCCGCCACCGCTAACTTCATCGCCCCACGCAATGACAATCACGAGGTCGTGGCGATGGCCTCCTCCCGCACCTATGGCCTGGATTCCAACAAGCAGGAAACGGTCAATCCAGTCACCCACTCCATGCAGGGGCACGGAGCAGGCTCGATTTTCAAGATTTTCCCCGCCGCCCTCGCCATTGAGGATGGCATGGGCCTCAACACCGTCTTGGCCGTCCCCAACCGCGTGGAAGTCGACGGCATGGGCGCCGGCGGCGCAGAGAACTGCCCGCCCACGAAGTACTGCGTAGAAAACGTCTCCTCCTACAAGCCCACGATGACTCTCAAGGAGGCTCTGGCACAGTCGCCAAATACGCCGTTCATCACGGTGCTTAAAGATGTCGGAGTGGGCCGTGCGGTGGACCTGGCCGTGAAGCTGGGCTTGCGGTCCTATGCGGAGAAGGGCACCCACGATGAGGACACGTCCCTGCAGCAGTACATTAAGGACGCGAACATGGGCTCCTTCGCCTTGGGCCCCACCGCAGTGGATCCACTGGAGCTTTCCAACGTGGCCGCCTCCATCGCTGATAACGGTCGCTGGTGCGAGCCGCTGCCCGTGCTCCGCATCACTGACCGCAATGGCAAGGCAGTGAAGCTCGACAAGACTCCGTGCGAGCAGGCCCTGAAGAAGGAGACCGCGAACGCCCTGTCCAACGCTATGGGCTCCGATGTCTCTTCCGGCACCGCCTCCGCCTCCGCATCGGCGACGGGCTGGTCCGGCCCGATGTCCGCCAAGACCGGCACCACGGAAACCAGCTACTCCGCCGCCTTCATGGGCTTCACCCCGGGATGGGCCGGCTCCACCTACATCTTCAACGATGGCGGCACCGCCCAGAACCTCTGCACCGGCCCCGTCCGCCAGTGCGCCGATGGCAACCTCTACGGCGGCCTGGAGCCCGCGCGCATCTACTTCTCCTCCACCCTGCCGGTGATCGGCGATTATGGTGGCCCGCAGCTGCCTAGCTACGACCGGAAGTTCGACCGTGGAACGAACCCGCCGAAGGATGCCGCGCCGCCGGCGTCGTCGCAGCCAGAACAGGGAGGGAACGCCCCCGCGCCCGCGGAGCGACCACGCCGCCCACAGCGCACCCCGCGGCAAGACTGGGAACGCTTCCGCAATGACGCGGAGGAGTTCCTCAGCAATCTGGACTCCGCACTGCGGGGCTTCTAAAGCATCACCGCTAAACTAGGCCGGGTGAGTACCAAGCTTGTTCAAACCCTCCTGGCCACTGGAGCTGGCCTGGCCGCCGCTGGTATCGGCGTGCTGTTCGCCGCTAACCGCGAGATCCGCCAGTTCGAGCTGAAGCAGGTGACCGCGCCCGTGCTGGAGCCTGACACCTTCGAGGACCCAGAGACGGAAGCTTTCACCATCCTCCACGTCTCCGACCTGCACATGCTGGATCGCCAGAAGCTGAAGCAGGCGTGGGTGGCGGGCTTGGAAAGCTATGATTTCGATATCGTCATCAACACCGGCGATAACCTGGGCGAGGACAAGGGCGTGCCTGGTGTCCTGCGCGCCCTCGACCCGCTGATGCACCACCCCGGCGCGTTCGTCTTCGGCTCGAATGACTATTTCGCCCCGCGTCCGGTCAACCCTTTCATTTATCTCTTAGGCAAAAAACGCAAGCCGAGCAGGGTGGAGCTGCCGTGGCGCGGCATGCGCGCTGCGTTCATCGAGCGGGGTTGGAACGACGCCACTCACCGCCACGTGGAGTTCTCCGTGGAGCCTCGGGAGGATGCCACCTTCCCACGCCACCACAAGTTCAACCTTGATATCGCCGGTGTGGATGACCCCCACCACGAGCTCAACGACTTTTCACAGATCGCCGGTGGCCCGAACCCCGATGCGGACCTGGCGATTGGCCTCACGCACTCGCCGGAGCCGGAAGTGCTGGATCAGTTCGCGGCGGAGGGCTACCAGTTGGTGCTGTCCGGGCACACCCACGGCGGTCAGCTGTGCCTGCCGGGGAGCCGGGCGATCGTAACAAACTGTGGCCTTGACCGTTCCCGCGTGCAGGGCTTGTCGCGGTGGAGCGAGCGCCTGTGGTTGCACGTGTCCAATGGGCTGGGAAACTCCAAGTACGTTCCTTTCCGCACGTTCTGCCGCCCATCGGCCACGCTGATCCACGTGGTGGAGCGCGACCAGGCCGATCCTCGGGAGCAGTAACCTGCCCGCCTCTCTCCACCGGGATGAACAGGCGTTTTGTGGGCATGTTGGCTCAGGAGTACAGTGACAGTCTGTAACAGACCGGGATATGGCGCAGTTTGGTAGCGCACCTCGTTCGGGACGAGGGGGTCGCAGGTTCAAATCCTGTTATCCCGACCACGCACCCGCCCTCATCAGACGATGAGAGGCGGGTTTTCTGCACCCCAGTACACTAGTCCGACCCCCCGAAAAGGTGAGGATGGGCAACTGATACACTGATCTAGTCGCATAACTTTCCGTCCATGTTCCGAGTGGACGCGTGTCGCCTTGACACTTCGATCACGCGGGACCTGTGGTTCTTTGTGTGAGGTTGCTTAACGTTTTCGACCATTGAAGAGTTGGGGTGTAAACACGCGTGGCTCTTTTCGCCGTCCCCGCAATTATCGCCGTGGCCCTCGCCGTGGTCCCGTTATTGGTCAAAGTCCTTGACCGAAACGCCGGCTGGCCACTAGCCATCACATTCATCGGCACTGCCGCATATGTGATCAAACATGCCGATCCCATACTCCACGGCCACGAAGCAGTGTGGTCCGTGACGTGGATCAAAGGCCTCCTAGCCTCCCCGGACGGCGGCGCCAACGATGTGGAATTCGTTTTCCGCATGGACGCACTGAGCCTCTTCTTCACCCTCCTAGCACTACTCATCGGCGCGGTGGTCTTCATCTACTCCACCCGCTACCTGCACCGAGGCACGAAGATCATGAGCTTCTACCTGCTCATGACCGCCTTCATGCTCGCCGTGCTGCTGCTGGTGCTCGCGGATGACGTGATGCTGTTGTTCATCGGCTGGGAGCTGGTCTCCCTGGCCTCCTTCTTCCTCATCGCGCGCTCCGGTTCCGGTGGTGAAGCTGGCTCCACTCGTACGCTGATCCTCACCTTCACCGGTGGCCTGCTCCTGCTGGCAGCGATCGGCATGATGGTCGCCACGACCGGCACCACGCGCCTGTCGGAGATCATCGCCTCCCCAGCCTGGGAGGGCGATCCGGTACGCATTGGCCTGCTGGCCGTGCTCATCGCTTTGGCAGGATTCTCTAAGGCCGCGCAGATTCCCTTCCACTTCTGGCTACCAGAGGCCATGGCCGCAGACACCCCAGTATCCGCGTTCCTGCACGCCGCAGCAGTGGTCAAGGCGGGCATCTATCTGCTCATGCGCTTCTCCGGCCTGTTCCAAGACGTGATGCTCTGGCACCTGATGCTGATCATCGTCGGCATGACCACCGCCATCATGGCCGCCATCTTCGCCATGCAGAAGACGGATCTGAAGAAGCTCACCGCCTACTCCACCGTCTCCCAGCTGGGCTGGATCGTCACCACCATCGGCGTGGGCACGCCCTTCGCCCTCGCAGCTGCCCTGGTGCACACCGCATCCCACGCACTATTTAAGTCCTCCCTGTTCATGCTCGCCGGCGTGATCGACCACCAGACGGGCACCCGCGATATCCGTCGCCTCGGCTCCATCTGGCGCCGCATGCCCTTCACCTTCGTGGCAGCGGTCATCGCAGCAGCCTCCATGGCGGCAGTTCCCCCAACCTTCGGCTTCGTCTCCAAGGAGGGCATGCTGGAGGCCTTCGAGGGCGCACCGCTTCCACATGCCGGGGTCATCGCGCTTCTGGTGGCCGCTGGCGTCGGCGCCTTGGCTACGTTCCTGTACTCCGCGCGCTACGTCACCGGAGCCTTCATCGACGGCCCGCGCGACATGAGCAAGGTCAAGGAAGCATCCCCACTGCTGCTGATCCCCGCCGCGCTGCCTGGTGTGCTCTCCCTGCCGGTCGTGTTCTTCATGGGGCGCTTCGACCACTCCATTGACTCCGTGGTCGCATCCACCGGAGTGGGAACTGCGGAAACGCACCTCAAGCTCTGGCACGGCCTGACCGTACCTCTGTACATCTCCGTAGCCGTGCTAGTCCTCGGCGTGGTGGGCGTGGCATACCGCCACCGCATTTCGCGCGTCATGGAGGGGCGTCGACTCGGCATCGCCACCGGCTCACAGATCGTTTCCCGCGGTGCAGAGATGGCCACCAACTGGGGTCGTCGGGTCGGTCGCATGGCCAATTCCCAGTCGCCCAACCGCCACGTGCTGTGGATCTTCGCCCTCATCATCGGGTTGGCCGTCGCCGGCTTCATGGCCCCTGGCCGCCTGGCGGGCCTGGCTTCCCTGGATCCACGCATAGAGAACATCGACCGCCCAACGGACCTCATCGCACTAGCGCTCATCGCGCTGCCCGTGCTGGGCATCATCTCCACCCGCTCCCGCCTGGCGTCGATCATCCTGCTGGGCATCGTCGGCGTGGGCGTGTCCTGGATGATGCTGACCCTCGGCGCACCAGACGTTGCCCTGACCAACCTACTGGTGGAATTCTGCGTGGTCGTGATCATGATGATGGTGCTGCGCCATCAGCCGCGCCTGTACCTGCGCGAGGGCGAAAACCGCACGAAGTTCGCCACCGCGCTGGCCGTGATCATCGGCATCATCACCTTCTTCGGCGTGTTCTTCCTCATGGGCCGCCACGACAAGCCAGAGATCGCCAAGTGGTACCTGGACAACACCCCAGAGATCTCCGGCGCCAACAACGTGGTCGCGGTCATCCTCGTGGAATTCCGCGCATTCGATACTCTGGGCGAGCTCACGGTGCTCGGCATGGCAGGCATCGTCATCGCCGCGATCATCGGCTCTATCCCGCGCTCCCCACTGCCGGGCTACGGTCCCGGCTCCACCGCCGAGTTGTTCCGCGCGGAGGGCTCCACCCGCTTCCCTGATGTCCACAAGGTGCCGGAGCTCGCGCCGTTCTACTCCAAGTACCTGCGCTCCGCGCACCTGAACTCTATCCCGGGCCGAATGACGCTCTACCCGGTGCTGCCATTCGTCGGCATCGTCTCCCTCGTCACCTTCTGGCGCGGGCACCAAGCCCCGGGCGGCGGCTTCCTCGCGGCCCTCGTCGCCGCGGGTGGATTGTTCCTCTGGTACGTCTCCCAACCCCGCGCACGCAAGCTGGGATCCGATGAAATGGGCTACCGCTTCATCGGCGTCGGCGTGATCGTCGCCCTCGTCACCGGCCTCATCGGCTACTACAAGGGCAGCTTCCTCGCGCCGATCCACGGCGAGATCCTCGGCCAGCACGTCTCGTCCTCGCTCATCTTCGACCTCGGCGTGTACTTCGCGGTGGTCGGCCTCATCATCGTGGTGATCAACCAGCTCGGTGGGAAAGACCGCCCAGGCACGGATCCGACGAAGAAACCAGGCCCACAGCAGACGCCCCTGGGCATCGCCCCCTCCGCGTCGAACCGTGGCAAATCCAGCCGCAGTTCCCAGGCACGCCGAAAGCTCGGCGAGGCGTTCACACAGCCGGATCGCAAGCCATCACCGGTGGAGGCTCATGTTCCCAACGAGCACGCAGACTCCAAGGTCGCGGTCATGGTGCCGGGATCGAACATCGTGCTCAACCCCTCCGCGGTGGATGAGGAGAGACGCCGAGCGGCCGAGGTACACCGCCAAGAACGCGAGGCCGCGAAGAACCGCTCCAGCAAGAAGCCAGAAACTAGTGACAAGACCAGCGAGAAGGAGGATAACCAGTGATCATCGCAGCAATCATTGCCATCCTCATCGCCGGCGGCGTGTACATGATCATGCAACGCGGCATGTTCCGCCTCATCGTTGGCCTCACCCTGCTCAGCCACGGCGTGAACCTGCTAATCCTCGCCGCAGGCATCGGGGCCTGGCGCTTCGAGCCACTCATGGACCGGGCGACCACGGATCAGGCAGCGGATCCTTTGCCGCAGGCGTTCGTGCTGACTGCCATCGTGATCTCCATGGCCTCCACCGCCGTGATGCTCGTCCTCGCCGCCCTCGGCCGCGACGACGACACGCGCACCACCGAAACGCCAGAGCGTTCCGCCCAGAAGCTACGTGCGTTGCAGACCATGGGCCGAGAGGCGGGGCACATCGACCCAGATTCCACCCGCGCAACGAAGCGCACGCAGCGCGATGACGCCGCCCGTGGAGCCAACCAGCATTACGGACCGACCACGAAGACCTCGTCCACGAAGGGAGAGTCCAAGTAATGGCCGCTGGAGCGTACCTTTCCCTTTTCATCCTGGTTCCACTGATGGCCGCCGCGATCGCGGCAATCGTGCCCTCACTATTCATCCGTCGCCTCATCGGCCTCGCCATCCCGGCGGCGGGTGCGGTCGGGGCGGGTTACCTGCTGTACTACCTCTCCACCTCCGGCGGGCCGGTGCTCGCCGATAATATCGGCGCCTTCACGGGCGGCATTTCCATCCCGCTGGCCGCCGATACCCTCACCGCAGTAATGCTGCTGGCAACCTCCGTGGTGGCTTTCGCCGCGAACTGGTTCGCCGATGCGGTTGGTGAAACGAAGACGCGCTTTTTCCCAGCGCTGTCGGTGATGCTCATCGGCGGCGCCTGGGGTGCGCTGCTGACGGCTGACCTGTTCAACCTCTTCGTGTTCATCGAGGTCATGCTCATGCCGTCCTTCGGCTTGCTGGCGATGACCGGCACGTGGGCCCGCCTCGCCGCGGCCCGCATGTTCATCATCGTCAACCTCGTGACCTCACTGATCCTGCTCGCGGGTGTGTCCACCACCTACGCCGTGGTCGGCACCACGAACCTCGCGGCCCTCGCCGGTGCTGCTGGTCCGCGCGGCCAGGTCTTCGCCGATGGTGTCTTCGGCAACCAATGGCAGCTGATGGTCGCCCTGGGCATGGTGCTGCTGGCGCTGTCCGTCAAGGCTGGCATGGCACCAGTTCACACCTGGCTGCCGCGCGCATACCCCGCTACCTCCCCTGCGGTGATGGCGCTGTTCTCCGGCCTGCACACGAAGGTGGCCGTCTACGCGATCTTCCGCATCTACCTGGTGGCCTTCGAGGGCGATGAGTCCTTCGGCTGGGGCATCCTGGGCTTCATGGTCGCGGGCATGCTCATCGGCGCTTTCGCGGGCTTGGGTGAATCCACCCTGCGTGGCGTGGTGGCCTATCAGATGGTCAACGGCATCCCGTTCATGCTGGTCGCCCTGGTCTTCCTCAGCGAGGATGCCCGCCTGATGCTTTCCGCCTCCCTGTTCTACATGCTCCACCACATGGTCGTGGCCAGCGCCCTGATCATGGCCACGGGCTCGATCGAGGAGACGTACGGCACCGGGCGTATCAGGCCACTGTCGGGTCTGTCGCGCCGCGATCCTTTCCCTTCGATCATCTTCGCCCTTGGCGCGCTCGCCATCATCGGCTTCCCGCCGTTTTCCGGCGTGCTTGGCAAGGTGGGCATCGTCATGGGCATCGCCCAGGACGGCACGTGGAAGGCGTGGATCGCCATCGCCGCCATCATCATTGCTGGTCTCGGCGCTCTTCTGTCGATGCTGTACGTATGGCGCGAGGTCTTCTGGGGCCGCTCAATGAACGCCAACGAGTGCGACCCTTCCCTCGCCGTCCGCAATCGCTTCGTCTACCCTTCCGCTGCGATGATCGTCCTCTCCGGCGCGATGTTCTTCGGCGCGGGCCCGATTTTCGACGCCACTGGCCGCGCCGCTGACGATCTCACCGACACGACAGCCTATGTGGAGACAGTGCTCGGGGATCCGGATCAGGCCATCGGTATGGTTCTCGAACCCGGACCAAGTGGCCTCGCCAACGTTCCCGAGGGCGCCTTGGATTCCATCTCCGAGGCCGCCCAGCGCGAGCAGGAGATTCGCGAGAGACAGATCACCACCACGGATCAGGAGGCTGATCAGTAATGAAATACCTGCGCATGTTCACCCACTCCATCGGCTACGGAGTCTGGCTGGTCGGGCAGATCATCAAGGAATCGGTGGTCATGGCTGTCGATACCCTGGGCACCGGCCGGAACATCGCCCCGGTTGTCATCTACTACCCACTGCGCGTGACCAGCGAGCGCAATATCGCAGCCTTTACCGCCTCCATCACGATGACGCCGGGCACCCTGGCCCTCGGCATCACCGGTCCGAAGGAAGTGGATTATGACGCGGAGGCTGGCAACCGCACCCGCCGCAACGCCTTCGCCGTGGGCGAGAATGAATTCCAAACCCACGGCCTCGACCGCGTGCAGCGCTTCCTCGCCGTCCACGCGATGTACGGCAGCAACCCGCAGGAGCTGCTCGATGATCTCGCGCACATGGAGGAAAAGCTAGCCCCGAGCGTCAAGGGCAAAAAGATCGACTACGACGTGAAGTACCTCGTGGAGCGCGGCCGTCCCGGCCCGCGTGGCTTCCGCGGCAGCCGCGGTGGCCGCGTCTCCGACGAAACAGTCTTCGACCTAGAGAAGGTGGATTCCACCCCACACGCCGCAGCCTTCGTCGCGGCGATCCTCTCGCAGGATGATGAGGAAGGCTCCCCCGAGGATGTTGCGGGCATGAACCGAGAAGACCGCTACGAGGTGGCGCGCCGCAACGTCGAACGCGCCAAGTCCCGCCGCGCACAGCACCCGAAGAAGGGTCCCGTGCCGGATGTCGATACCTTCGCCGGCGACAACCTCGGCGCATCCACACCTGACCGGGAGGGTCGAACCAAACCGGGTGAAACCCTCTACGATCCGCTTTACCCTAAGAGCAACCCGAAGGATGGCGACGTGGACGGCTCCAAACGGAGCACACCAGTACCGAAGCAGTACGAGGTGGCGTCGAATAAAAAGAAAAAGAAGAAGGGAAAGGAGCCACAGTGACCCCACAGGACTTCCTCAACATCACATCGGTCGCCGCTGCGGTCATCGTGGTCGTGGCGCTGATGATGGTTCTCTGGCGCGCCGTCACCACACGCAACGACGCGCGCCGTGCCGTACTCTCCGACGTCATCTTCCTCTCCATGGCAGCACTGTTCATGTGCTACAGCATCTATGATCGCACCGCGGTGACCTACGAAGTCGTGCTATTCGCCGGATTCTTCGGTGCACTGTCCACCGCCGCTTATGCGCGCGTAATCACCCGAGGGAGGCGCTGATGACAACCGTCACTGTTCTCGCAGCGGGCGCTGGCGAGCTCAAGGAGTTCAACGAGCCGAACTGGCCAGCAGCGATCCTCACCGGAGTCCTCGCACTGCTCGGCGCGCTGTTCGTCTTCGTCTCCGCCCGCGCAATGTACCTGGCACCCGATGCTATCTCCCAGATCAACATGCTGGGTCCCGCCACGGGTGTGGGACTGCCGCTGCTGATCCTCGCGAACCTGGTGCATTCTTGGAGCCTGCACGGCTGGGAAACTGGGGAGTTCATCCGCGCGATCGGCGCGATCTTCCTGCTGCTCATCGTCCAGTCGGTTGGTTCCTACATCATGGGCCGTTCACTGCACGCCACGCACTGGGACCACACGGTACCACTGTCCGGCGGCCAGCGCGCGAAGGAACCAAAGTAGCCTTCACATACGACAAACCCCCGCGGTTGCTCTTTAACATGAGCGCCCGCGGGGGTTTCGCTGTACTTCTAGGCAGCGTGCAATTTAGGCAGCGGTTGCGGTGACCTCGGTCTCCACGTTGCCGCGCATGGCCTTGGAATAAGGGCAGAACTCGTGGGCCTTCTGCACGAGCTCATCGGCCTGTGCCTGGTCCACGTCAAAGATCGTTGCGGCGATGGTGGCGGTGAGGAACATGCCCTCCTCGCCCTTGTTGAGGGTCATGGTGACCTTGACCTCAGGGGTCTGGTCGGACTTCACGCCCGCGTTCTTCATCATCAGCTGCAGTGCGCCGTTGAAGCAGGAAGCCCAACCTGCGGACACGAGCTGCTCCGGGTTGGTGCCTTCGCCGCTGCCACCGAGCTCCTGCGGTGGGCGAACGTCAACGTCCAGCTTGCGGTCGTGAGTGGCCACGTGGCCGTCTCGGCCGCCGCCGGTGGATAGTGCCTTTGCTGTGTAGAGTGCCTCACTCATTGTGCGCTCCTTTTCCTCATCGTTTCGTGGGGCGCCGTGTTTGTGTGCCCGACGCCACTAGTCCCCTTGATACAGGAATTGCCGCTAGCTCGCGGTGAAGATCTCCTTCACGCGGTCGCGCAGGTTTTCATCCACATGGCCCCAGTAGGTCCAGCACTGCTCGGCCACCTGGTCGGACACGCCTTCCATGGCGCCAGCAATGTTGTTGGCGAGGCGCTCACGCTGGGCGTCGTCCATCACTTCGCGAACGAGGATGCCTGCCTGGATGAAGTCATCATCCTCTTCGTGGCGTACGTAGGCGCCGCGGGTGAAATCCGTTCCGTGCAGGTCATCGAACAGCCCCAGGTCGGAGGCGGTGCCGATGGCGGATTCTTGGCCGCGGCCGAAGCCGTACTTGGACTGGCCTGGCTCCACGCCCTGCTGCACGGCACCGGAGCCGTCAGCGATATCCTCCACGCCCTCGCCACGCTCGAAGCGGTTCGGGGAGTACACAGGGGTGCCCGCTGGTGGGAACTCCTGGGTGCCAGCGCCATCCTTGGCAGTGTAGAGGTTCTTGTTCTCCACCACCGGGCGGTTGGATGGCAGCTGGTGGAAGTTCACGCCGAGGCGGTAGCGCTGGGTGTCTGCGTACGCGAAGGCACGAGCCAGCAGCATTTTGTCGGGGGAGAAGCCCACGCCCGGCACGATGTTGGACGGCGCGAAAGCCGCCTGCTCGATCTGGGCGAAGAAGTTCTGCGGGTTCTGGTTGAGGGTGAAGTGGCCCACGGGGATCAGTGGGTAGTCCTTCTGGGACCAGACCTTCGTCAGGTCGAAGGGGTTCCAGCGGTAGTTTTCTGCCTCCGCCACTGGCATGATCTGCACCTTCACGTCCCACGTTGGGTAGTCGCCGCGCTCGATGGCCTCGTAGAGGTCCTTGCGGGAGCTATCGAACTCACCCGGGCCGACCAGCTCGGCGGCCTCATCGTCCGTGTAGGTCTCCCAGCCTTGGCGGGTCTTGAAGTGGTACTTCACCCAGAAGCGGTCGCCAGCCTCATTGATCCACTGGTAGGTGTGGGAGCCGAAGCCGTCCATGTGGCGGAAATCCTTCGGAATGCCACGGTCGCCCATGAGGTAGGTGACCTGGTGGGCAGTCTCTGGGGAGCGGGTCCAGAAGTCCCACTGCATGTCATTGGAGCGCAGGCCGGAATCCGCCAGGCGCTTCTGGGAGCGGATGAAGTCTGGGAACTTCACACCATCACGGAGAAAGAACACCGGGGTGTTGTTACCCACGATGTCGTAGTTGCCCTCCTGGGTGTAGAACTTCAGCGAGAAGCCGCGGACGTCGCGCACGGCATCGGGGAAGCCCTGCTCACCGGCAACCGTGGAGAAGCGGGCGAGCATCGGGGTGACGCGACCTGGCTGGAACAGGTCGGCCTTGGTGTACTTGGAGACATCCTCGGTGATCGTCAGCTCACCGAATGCTCCGGAGCCCTTGGCGTGAACGTTGCGCTCCGGAATGCGCTCGCGGTTGAAGTGCGCATTCTTCTCGACCAGGTGGACATCGCTGAGCAGCAGCGGCCCCTGCTCACCGACGGTGGCGGAATGCTCCTCGGTACGAACAGGCGCGCCATTCACATTGGTGGAGTGCCCGGAGTAAGGGCACACGCCTCGATCTGCAATATCCTTAGCTGTGTAGTTCTTCTCATTGGCAGTCATCTTCGGTGTGACCTCCTCATCATCGGGGTGTCCCTCCAGCCTGCCAGAAATGAACTCTGCTCGCAGAAACCCCAGTGCTAAGCTGATCTGCATGAGCCCCCAGCACAGCGAAGCACACGATGCTGCCGTCACTGACTTCGCGCTCAAAGCCGCGCGTGGCGACCGCGCTGCGCTGACCCAATTCATCACCGAAACCCACGACGATGTGTGGCGCCTGCTCGCCCACCTCGCGGATGCCGACCGCGCCGATGACCTCACCCAAGAGACCTACCTGCGGGTTCTCGGCGCACTCCCCCGCTTCGCCGCGCGTTCCACTGCTCGTACCTGGATCCTTTCGCTCGCCCGACGCGTGTGGGTCGATTCCGTCCGCCATGACTTAGCCCGTCCACGCAAGTCCGCAGGCGATTGGAACGAGGCCGCGTCCGGACACACCGCGCAGGAAACAACCGGTGGCCAGACCTGGGCCGAATGGGTGGATACCCGTTCCCTCATCGACCAGCTGGAACCGGAGCGTCGCGAGGCACTGGTCCTGACCCAAATGCTGGGCTACACCTACGCCGAAGCCGCTGGCATCGCTGGCGTGCGCGTGGGCACTATCCGCTCCCGTGTGGCCCGCGCCCGCGCCGACCTCGTCGAGATGTCCCAGCCGCGTGCCGGCTCCCCTGAATGCTCTTCCCAGGCCGGCTCGACCCACAGCGCTTAATTCCCTCACCTCCGTACACTGGCGCCCATGAGCACCATCACCTTCACCCAAGTTCTCGACGCCCCGCTCGACGAGGTCTGGGATGTGCACACGCGCCCGGGTATCGTCAATCGCCTGATGCCGGGCTTTAGCCGCTTCCGCACCGTGCAGCAGGCCTCCAACCTGCGCGATGGCACCACCCTATTCAAACTCCCCGGCGGCTTAAGTTGGAACTCCACCCACGATCCGGCGGGCTACGAGGACAAGCACTACTTCACGGATATCTGCGTCACCCCAGGCCTGGGGCCCATCACCGGCTGGCGCCATAAGCACCAGTTCGAGGCCATCTCTGACACCCAGACGCTGCTGACAGACCAGATCACGCTGAACCTTCCCACAGCACTCGCGAAGCCACTGCTCAAGCGTGTCTTCGCCCACCGCCACCACACACTCGCGGGCGACCTCGCGAGGATGAAGGAGTGGCGCACCGCCGATGCCAAGACCATCGCCGTCACCGGCTCCAGCGGCCTGGTGGGCACGCAACTCTGCGCACTGCTCGAGGTCTCCGGCCACGAGGTGATCCGCGTGGGCCGAGACGAGGTGGCGTCGATCGATCTGACCGGAGTGGACGCGGTGGTGCACCTGGGCGGGCATCCGATCGCGGGGCGGTTCACGGACGCGCACCTAAAGAAAGTCCGAGATTCCCGCGTGGAGCCGACGCGTGCCCTGGCGGAAAACGCCGCGCGCCGCGGTGTACAGACCTTCGTGTGCGCCAGCGCCGTCGGTTTCTACGGCAATGACCGCAGCGAACTCGCCGATGAAACAGCTGCTCAGGGCCGCGGTGAACTGGCGCAGATCGTCGCCGAGTGGGAGACCGCCTGCCAGCCAGCGCGGGACGCGGGCCTGCGTGTCGTCAACGTCCGCTCCGGCCTCGTCCTCGCCGGCGGCTCGCCCATGCTCGACCTGCTCACCGCCTCCGTGCGCGTGGGCGGCGGCAAACTGGGCACAGGTCGGCAGCACTTCGCGTGGGTGAGCCTCGATGACGTGGTCGATATCTACTACCGTTCCATTTTCGACGCCACTCTGGACGGCGCTGTCAATGCCGTCGGACCTGACAGGGTGACCAACGAGGAGTTCACACGCGAGCTCGCGCGCGTCGCGAAGGGCAAAGACCTCATTCCTGTCCCCAAAGCGGCCCCCACGGCGCTGCTTGGCGAGCGTGGCGCGGAGGAGTTAGCCCTCGCCGACCAAAACGTCGAGCCGGCTGTATTGCATCGGGCAGGGCACCGTTTTCGCCACGCCACGGTGCGCGACGCGCTACTGCATGAGGTCGGCGGCGAGGAGCCGCTGACTAGGTAGACTGGCATGCATGACGAAATCTGCACTGCTTCTGCTGTCCTTCGGTGGTCCGAATAAATCCGAAGACGTTGTTCCTTTCCTGGAGAACGTGACCCGTGGCCGTGGCATCCCACGCGCTCGCCTAGAGCAGGTCGGTGAGCACTACTTCACCCTCGGTGGCAAGTCCCCGATCAACGAACAGAACCTGCAGATCATCGCCAATCTTGAGGCTGAGCTGTCTCGCAGGGGCATCGACATGCCGGTGTACTTCGGCAACCGCAACTGGGAGCCCTACGTGGAAGATGCGACCGTGCAGATGGCCAAGGATGGCATCGAGCACGCGTACGTATTCGTGACGTCCGCCTGGGGTGGCTACTCGGGTTGCTCCCAGTACCAGGAGGACATCCAGCGCGCCATCGCCGCGTGCGAGGAGGCCAATGTGACCGCGCCGACCATGGAGCGCCTGCCGCACTTCCACTCCAACCCAGCTTTCATCGCGGAGTTCGCCTCCGCCGTGGATTCCGCCCGCAACGAACTGCCGGCGGAGGTGCGCGAGGACGCGGATCTGATCTTCGCGGCCCACTCCGTCCCGACGGCGGCGGACAAGGAGGCGGGCCCGCACAAGTTCGGCGGCAACCTCTACTCCCAGCAGGTGCTTAATGCCGCGCGCCTGGTGCAGGAGGCCAGCTCCTTCAAGGGCAAACCGGGCTCCGGTGCCTCCTATGCCTGGACCGGTCAGCTCGCGGAGCACAAGCCGGTCGGCGGCCGTGGCGATGGTCCGGCCAACACGGGCGAGACGGTGGGCGTGGACCTGGGTGTGGGCACCGAGCACGACGTGGAACTTGTGTGGCAGTCCCGTTCGGGATCGCCGCACACCCCGTGGTTGGAGCCGGACGTGTGTGATCACATTGAGGCTCGCGCGGAGGAGGGCAATAAGCGCGCGATTGTGCTGTGCCCGATCGGCTTCATCACCGACCACATGGAAGTCGTGTGGGACCTGGACACCGAGGCCAAGGAGGCCGCGGCGGAGGCGGGCATCCCCTTCATTCGCTCCGCCTCCCCAGGATTGAGCGCTTCCTTCGCGACGATGGTCGTGGACATGGTCGCGGACTGCGCCAAGAGCATCGAAAAGTCCGCTCAGACCGAGGATCAGAAGGCTGCGGAGGCGATCGCCAAGAAGCTCTCCACCGTGCCGAACTTCGGCCACACCACCAACGGCGCCTTCTGTGCGCCGGGTTGCTGTGGCTCCGAGCGCTAGTTAGAGCCCGTAGAGCGTGCGGGCATTGTCGAAGAGCACCGCGTCGATCTCCTCCTGGCCCAGGTTGGCTTCCCGAATGTAGTTGAAGGCACGCACGTACTTGTCCTTCTGGAAGTACGGGAAATCCGATCCGCCCAGGATCTGTCGCGCGCCGAAGGTTTCGGCCGCCAAGCGCAGTGATGGCTCGTGGAAATTCGCGGCGTCGAAATACATCTTGCGCATCTGCTGCAGCGGTGAGGCGGGGAACGCATCCCAATCGTCGTAGTTATCCTCAATGCGCCGAGCCAAAAACGGCAGGTCGCCGCCCAAGTGCGCGATGTGGAAGGTGATGTTCGGGAAACGGCGGGGCACATCGGCCTTCAGCAACTGGAGCGTGGCCGTGGCATCCTCCACCGGTGCGCCATTGACCCACTCCAGCTGGGAGCCGAGCAACATCTCAGAACATGCGCCGGAGCCAGTGGGGTGAATGTTCACGACCGCGCTGTGCTCGTTCAATGCCTCCCACACCGGATCCAACGAAGGGTCGTTGAGGAAGAAATCTCCCTGGGTGATGGTGGAAACGGACACCCCAACGACATCCAGTTCGCCGAAGATTCGCGGAATCTCCTCCAAGGATTGCTCGATGTGCGGCAGGGGCAGCGCCCCATATGCGCGGAAGCGGCCGGGGTACTGGCGGACGATGCGTGCATAGTCGTCATTGATGATGCGGGCGGCCGCCAAGGAATGCTCCGGGCTGGGCAAGGAGGGTACCTGCGGGGTGGCCGCAATGATCTGCGTGGCCACCCCGGCGCGGTCCATCCACTCGATGCGCGCGGACATCTCGTCCTCGCTGGAATCGGCATTCATCCCGCGAGCAATGGCGATCTCCCGCTCCGGGCGGCCGTGCTCCTGCAGGTAATCCAGGTAGGCGCCGCTAAACACATGGGCGTGCGTGTCGATGGCGCCATCGTGACCGTACACCACTGGGTTGTTTGTCATACTCCTCGCCTTTCAATCGCCTTCCAATAGTAATTAATCGTGCAGCTCCACCGTGGTCGCGACGAAGCGATCGGACTTGCGGGCCGCGAGCGCCAGCGCCGTCGCCACGGCACCCATGACAATTGCAATGGTCGCCACGATGTTCAGCGCGCTGGAGGAAGGCACTGGGCCGCTAGCACTCTGAACAGTCAGGGTTGCTGTGATAGCTGCGACCATCGCGGAGGAGACCGCCATGCCGATGGATCGCATGAGCGCGTTGACCGCGTTGGCGGAGCCGGTCTCGTGAGCTGGGACGTAGCGCACGATCATCATGGGAAGTCCCGCGTAGCCGATGCCCACACCAATAGCGATGATCGTGGCCCAGACGACCACGAAACCGCCTTGTGGTGCCACCAGTAAACGCGCGATGTAACCGATGGTGGTGATCGCGGCACCGGTTACGATCACGATGCGAGCGCCGAAGCGGGAAGCCAGGCGGGCACTGATCGGAGCCACTGCGAGCATGGATGCCGCGGAGGGGAGCATAGCCAAGCCAGCCGTCGTCGGGGACCAGCCAAAGCCACCTTGGGTGGTCGGATTCTGCAACTCCAGTGTGGTCAGCAGCAAGTTAGTGAACATCAAAATACCGAGGAGGATGGAGGCGATGTTCGTCAACAACACTGGGCGATCAGCGGTGGTACGCAGGTTGACCAGCGGGGATTGCTGCCGCAACTCGTAGTAACCCCACGCGAAGAAGATCACGATGCCCAGCACCAACAAGCCCAGGGTCAGCATGCTGCCCCAGCCCCAGGCACCACCCTGGGACACGGCGGTGAGCACTGACGTGAGACCGAGGGAGAGCAGGATGGCGCCGATATAATCGAAGCCACCGCGGTTGGCGGATTCATCGCGCGGCACTGCAACAAGGATCAGCGCGATGGACACCACGGCGAGGACAGCCGCGATCCAGAACATTGCCTGCCATCCCAAGGTGGAAAGAATCACACCGCCCAGCGGGATACCCAATCCACCACCGATGCCGAGCATCGCACTGAGGAGCGCGAGCGCACCCGGGATGCGGTGGCCGGGAAGGCTGTAACGCATCTCCGCCATGGCGACGGGAATCAGCGCTGTACCCATACCCTGCAGTGCACGGCCGATGATCACCGTGGTGATGCCACCGAGAGGTGCGATGATGGAGCCAACGAGGACCAAGGCCATGGTGAAGACCATGACTCGGCGGCGTGGCATGAGGTCACCCAGGCGGCCGATGACTGGAGTGGCGATGGCGCCCGTGAGCAACGTGGCGGTCACCAGCCAAGAGACGGTGGTGGCGCTGGTGCCGAGAATTTGAGGGAACTGTGGCACCGCAGGCACCACGAGAGATTGCAGCAAGGTCACCACGAGGCAAGAAAAGGCAGCGACCGCGATCAGCAGCCCCGCCCCCTGCGCTTGATCCGCCTGGTGTTGTGTGTTGTGTTCAGTCTGATGGTCAGTCTGGGTCACGAAGAGTCTCCTTTCGCCGTTGTCTACATCGTGTATGTGTCGCACCGGCAACACCGTACGGGAGCTTCTTAGCGCGGTGGAGTAGCATGCAAGAAACTGACAATTCAGCGATAAACCACACTTTGATGGACATATATGGATTCAAAGCGCAGAGAAAATAACAATCCGATCTGGAATCTGGACACCCTCGACCGCAAACTGATCGCATCCGTGGCCCAAGATCCGGCCGCGCCCTACTCCCAGTGGGCCGAGGATTTGGGAGTCTCCTCCCGCACCATCGCGCGCCGCTTTGGACAATTGGTCCGTCGCAAAATTGTGCGTGTGTATGGCCGAACCCTTCCGGATTTCGGGGGACGGGTCGCTTGGCTGGCGCGTATTCACGGCTCGCCCTCTAGGCTGGGTCCCATCGGTGTTGAGCTGGCGGAGCTCGAGACCACCCGGTGGGTGCGCTTATCTAAGGATCGCGGCGAGATGATCTGTGGCATCATCACCAGCCCCTCCGCCTACACCGATATCCTGTTCCGTCTACATTCAGTGGTGCCGTCCCGCGACATTCGGATCCACCAGCTGCTCACGGTGTGGGGCGAGCCCGGCAGTGTGACCTCCGGCGCGGAAAGCATCGACAACGTCGACCGGAAACTGTTGGCTGTGTACGCGCGGGACGGCCGCGCCACCGCCAGTGCGGTCGCGGCGGAGCTACATATCGATGCCGCCACGGTCTCCCGGCACCGGCGCAAACTCGTGGAATCCGGCGTACTCTACTTTGAGGCGGACGTGCACCCGGACGCGCTGGGGACGGGTGGTGATGTGCTGCTCTGGCTGCGCGTGTCCCCAGGCCATATCGAAAAACTGGGCCGCCACTTGAGGAGTCTGCGCGTCACCCGCTTCGTCGCAGCCACCAGCGGGGAGCACCAGATCGTCGCAAACGTGGTGCTGCCCACCGCCGCCGATGTCATCATGTTCGTTGACGGGCTCGCCGGCCACGGAGTCACCCATGTGGAAACCGTGCCGATGGGATACGCCTATAAGCGTTCCGCGCCACCGACGATGCCCGCGCGGCGCACGCCGACAACCTCCTAGAAGCCTGCTCGGCTGGAGAAAACTACTTCAGCAGCAGTTCTGCGATCTGGATGGTGTTCAGCGCAGCACCCTTGCGCAGGTTATCGCCGGCGACGACGAGCACCAGCCCGCGACCACCGTCGACCGATTGGTCCTGGCGGATGCGTCCGACGAGAGAATCATCCTTGCCGGCGGCAGCCAGAGGCGTCGGCACATCAACGATCTCCACGCCAGGCGCATCGGCGAGAATCTCACGCGCGCGCTCCGGGGTGATGGACTTATCGAACTCCGCGTGAATGGTCATCGTGTGCCCAGTCAGCACAGGCACGCGCACGCACGTGCCGCCGACCAGCAAGTTCGGAATGCCCAGGATCTTGCGGGACTCGTTGCGCAGCTTCTGCTCCTCGTCCGTCTCCTCAGATCCATCGTCCACCAGGTTGCCGGCGAAAGGCAGCGCGTCGAAGGCGATCGGCTCAACATACGGGCCAAGCTCCTCGGCGACCAGCGCGGAGCCATCGTGCACCAGCTCCTCAATGCGGTCCACATTGTCGCGAACCTGCTTGGCCAGAGTCTCCACACCTGCCAAGCCTGAACCGGAAACGGCCTGGTAGGAGCTCACGCGCAGGCGCTGCAATCCAGCCTCCGCATGCAGCGGACCGAGCACCGGCATCGCCGCCATCGTGGTGCAGTTCGGGTTCGCAATGATGCCCTTCGGCGTGTTCTTCGCCTCGTTCGGGTTCACCTCGGAGACGACCAGCGGGACGTCCTCATCCTTGCGCCATGCGGAAGAATTATCGACGACAATAGCCCCCGCCTCCGCGAAACGCGGAGCATGCTCGCGGGAAGTGCCACCTCCAGCGGAGAACAGCGCAATGTCGATGCCCTGAAGCTCCTCGGTCGAGGTGGACGCAACGTCCTCCACGACAATCTTCTTATCGCCGAACTCCAGCTCCTGGCCCGCGGAACGGGAGGAGGCGAAGAAGCGAACGTTGTCTGCCGGGAAGTTGCGCTCGATCAGGATGGAACGCATGACGCGTCCCACCTGGCCGGTGGCGCCCACAACTGCGATGGTGGTCATGTGGGGGAATCCAATCCTTGAGAGTTCTTCAGGTTCGAAGGGGGCGTTTAGCGGCCGGTGCCTGCGTAGACGGTGGCTTCCTCATCGCCACCGAGCTGGAAGCGCTCGTGCAGAGCAACCACTGCCTTGTCCAGGTCAGCCTCGCGGATCAGCACGGAGATGCGGATCTCGGAGGTGGAGATCAGCTCGATGTTCACGCCGGCATCGCGCACTGCTTCACAGAAGTCTGCGGTCACGCCAGGGTGGGACTTCATACCAGCACCGACGAGGGAGACCTTGCCGATCTGGTCGTCGTACAGCACGTCCTGCCAATCGGAGGCGCTCTGCATGGCCTTCAGCAGCTGCACTGCGCGCGGGCCGTCTTCACGCGGGCAGGTGAAGGTGATGTCCGTGCGGTTGCTATCGATCTTGGAGATGTTCTGCAGCACCATGTCGATGTTGATTTCCGCATCAGCCACGGCGCGGAAGACCTTGGCGGCCTCGCCCGGGTTGTCTGGGATGCCCAAAACGGTGATCTTTGCCTCGGAGCGGTCATGCGCCACGCCGGTGAGTACTGCCTCTTCCACGGGAATATCCTCCATCGATCCGGAAACTAGGGTGCCAATGTCATTGCTGTAGGACGAGCGAACGCGCAGCGGCACGTTGAAGGCGCGCGCGTATTCAACACTGCGGAGCATGAGCACCTTCGCGCCCACTGCCGCCATCTCCAGCATCTCCTCGAAGGAGATGTTGTCCAGCTTGCGTGCGTTCGTCACGATGCGCGGATCTGCCGTGTACACGCCGTCCACGTCGGAGTAGATCTCACACACGTCCGCATTGAGTGCCGCTGCCAGCGCCACGGCCGTCGCATCCGAACCACCGCGTCCGAGGGTGGTCACGTCGCGCGTCTCCCGGTTGACACCCTGGAAGCCCGCCACCAGGCAAATCTTGCCTTCGTCCAGTGCTTCCTGCACGCGGCCTGGGGTCACGTCCACGATGCGCGCATTGCCGTGGCGTTCGGTGGTGAGCACGCCGGCCTGGGATCCGGTGAAGGACTGCGCCTCCGCGCCGAAGGATTCGATCGCCATGGCGACCAGTGCGTTGGAGATGCGCTCGCCGGCTGTGAGGAGCATGTCCATTTCGCGCGCTGGCGGCACGGGGTTGACCTGCTCTGCCAGTTCTAGGAACTCATCGGTGGTGTCGCCCATCGCGGAGCAGACAACCACCACGTCGTTGCCTTGCTTCCTCGTCTCCACGATGCGCTCTGCCACTCGGCGGATCCGTTCCGCATTCTCCAGCGACGACCCGCCGTATTTCTGGACGATGAGTGCCACGTGGCTTTCACCCCTTCATGCGCGCTGACCTGACAGACGCGCGAGTTCGTTCGTCTTGTTGCGCCGATAGTACCCCAGTTATCCACCATTCGGACAGGGTAGGTACGGTTTTTCTCCCCCGCGTGCATTAGATTTGTTTATCGATGTATGAGAACAACCTTTTGGCGATTTTCTTCGCACTGCTTTCCGCGCTGACGATTGCGTGGGGCACGGTGATTCGCCATCGGGTTGCGGAAAACACCGCCGAGGGGGACGTGCCGATCATGGCGGCGCTCCGTTCGAAGTGGTGGTGGGCGGGGCTTGCTGGGGCGATGGCTGGCTATGGTTTGCAGATCGTCGCGCTGCGCTTCGGCACGTTGCTCATCGTTCAGCCGATTTTGGTGCTGAGCTTGATGTTTACGTTGCCGCTGGCGTCGTTGATGGACGGCAGACGGATCAGCAAGGCGGAGACGACGTGGGCGGCTTTCTTGACGGTTGCCGTCTCCGTGCTCGTCGTTCTTGGCCGTCCGACGTCAGCAACCGCTCATCCCAGCGCCACCACATGGATCATCGCATTTCTCGTTGGGGTGGTTCTCATCGCGCCGGTCTATGTGCTAACGCAGAGATGCGCCAGGCCGATACGCGCGCTGCTCCTCGGCGGTGTCACGGGGGCAATCATGGGCTACTTGGCGCTCATGTCCAAGGCGGTGGTGGATGTGTACGCGCACTCGGGGCCGGGAGGGGTTGCCACGAGTTGGGAGATCTATGCGCTACTGGCGCTGGCCGGTGTGGGGACGGCGGTGCAGCAGGCCAGTTTTAATGCTGGCGATTTGAAGAATTCCTTACCAGCAATGACTATCGTTGAACCCATTGTTGCCTTCGCGTTGGGATACATCGTGCTGGGCGAGCATTTCCAAGTGGCGTCCTCCGCCGGCTGGGCGATCATGGGCGCAGCCTTCACTATCATGGTCGGCGCCACCTTCGCGCTCAGCAGGATGGGTGCCCAGATGAACGAAGTCCCAGGCGATCGGATGCCGAACTAAGAGGAAGTGAATAACAGTGACCATCAGCACGAGATTCGCAGGAGTGGCCAACGTCCTCATCACGGATGGTGAAAGCAGCATTCTCGTCGACGGATTTTTCTCTCGTCCGACGATTCCCCAGCTCGCGCTCGGTAAGCTACATCCGGATCGCGAGCGCATTTCTGCGGGGTTGAAACAGCTAGGCGTGAACAGCCTCGATGCCGTGATGGTGACCCACTCCCACTACGACCACGCGCTGGACTCCCCCACGGTGGCGGAAATGATGGGCGCCACGATCCACGGCAGTCCCTCCACGCGGAAGATTGCCGAAGGCTATGGGGCGTTGGCGGCAGGTGTCGATTTCCGCGAGATGCACGACCGGGAGCCGATCACCGCCGGTAAGTTCACCATCACTCCCATCCACGGGCTGCACAGCGAGCCAGACCGCTTCCCAGGAAAGATCACCGAGCCGGTCTCCACCCCCGCCTCTGCAGCAGACTTCCGCATGGGCGGCTGCTTCTCCCTCCACATCGCCCATCCAGAGGGCAGTGTGTTCGTGCACCCCTCCGCGAACTTCATTCCGGGTGCGCTGCAGGACTTTGAAGCCGATGTTGTGTACCTAGGCATCGGTGCGGCGGGCAGCCAGCCGGAGGAGTGGATCCGCGAGTACTGGAAGGAAACCGCCGTGGCCTTGAGCGCGAAGACGGTGAGACTCATCCACTGGGATGCATTCTGGCGGCCACTGAGCAAGCCACTCAAGCCGATCCCTTGGCCTTTCGACCGTGTGGGCAAAACGATGCGCATTTTCCGCGAAGAAGCAGGCCAGCAGGTCGATGTGCGTCTGGCGGAGCTATGGACGAGCCTCGACGTCTAGGCAACCCCTAAGCGAAAGCAAACACTGAAGCCGCAGCAGCAATGACGCCGGTCGAGACACCCATTCCTGGCAGCGTGCGCTTATACCCGTAGTTCAGCAAATCGTTGGCTATCACAGCTGGGAGAATGCAGAAAACCAGGTTTTCCGTCCGGAAGAACTGCATGTCGAAGTAGCGTGCCAGCAGGAACTCGCTGAAGGAGACCAAGGCGAAAGAGAACAGGCACAGGAACACAAACCTGTGCTTTCCGAAGAGAGGAACCTGGCGGAGGTAGAATCTTCCGGCGGCGTAGACGACGGCGGTGGAGAAAAGCAGAACCCAGAGGTAGTTCACATTGAACACTGCTGCGGCAATGAAGCCGGCCGAAACATAGCCACCAGTACGCCAGCCCAGTTTCTTTAGCGGTCCCTCCTGGATAAACAGCGCCAGGCAGACGGAAACTGCAGCCATGAGAATGAGGTAGAGGTGGTCAATCCCTCGACCAAAGAGGTCGTCCTCTGCAATTGAGCCGAACACAGACCTCGAAAGCAAGGCCAGTAGCAACCCGGCTCCGGCGCTCAGAGGTACCAGCCATAAGGCTGGGATCAAGGTTTTACCGATGCCCTGCTTCATGAAGGAGTTGCACAGCATTCCAGGGATGACCACTCCAATCACCGCCAGGCCCAAGGCCTGTGGTTGGGAATCAAGAACGACAACGCTGAGCACTTGCCACAGAATCTCGAGGAAGACGCCCACCAAAAGACCAATTGCGAAGATGACTCGAGGGCGGGGGAGCCACAGTTTGAGCACGCCATAGCGAATGAGCGAGTGCGCAACAAACGCGATCAAGATGGTTAGGACGACTCTGCCAGGCATGTAGAGCGACGCAGCGAGGTAGCCAATACCAAGACTGCCGCCCACCATGATCTGCTTTTTGCGGAAGTAGAAGTAGGAGGCCAACAACCCACAGAAAAATGTGAGGTGGATGTACGCGGCCGTGAACTCCGGGTTTTCGAAGTATTGATGGTGAAGAAATTGCATTATTAGACCGCGACCTTGCTTTCTTGTCCCTCAACAAGTGCGTCGATGTAATGACGCATCTTTGTCACCTGCTCGGTATGGATGTTGACCATGCCGAAGAGTGCGACTTCATCATGATCAAGGTCTTCCACTGCGCGGTTAATCAATTCCCTTCCGCTGCAATCTTCTTCGAAGTCATTGGTCTGGACAACGTGTTCTTCCGAGAAGCCCTCGTCCAGCAGCATCTGGTAGACGGCGTCTTGCAGCTCTCCGTACAGAACAATCCGATCGATCTCATCCCGCAATTCGCTGGAGATGAGGTCGAGGAACATTTTCGCGCGGTCCGTACGGTCTTCACGGTTGTTCAGTGCCACTACCCTGGCCGCCCCTTGCGGCAGGGACTCCTCCGCCACAGACTGAAAAACCTTCACGGTCGACTCCCAGTCGTTAATCGCAAACATTGGGACCCAGAACAAATCCTTTCCATCGCTGAGGGATACCTCGGTCACGGTAATGGTGCCTGGATCCGGCTTTGCGCTGAGCATTCCTTCGCAAGCAGTTTGCGGGTCGATGCCGATGATCTCCGCTACAGCGAGGGCGACGGCCACATTTTCCTCGAACTGGTGGTAATTGAACTTCTTCACCAAGGAATGCGATAGTTCGCTTGGGTCGGCGAAGACTACTTCCGCACCCTTGAGGTCAGCTTCCTCTTGAATTACCTCACGGAGCTCTGGGTCACGCTCGCCGGTAACGACGATTCCTCCCTCAGGAATCGTTGTGCACAGTGACCGCGCAATTTCCTCGAGGGTGTCGCCCATTTCCTCTTGGTGATCCAGGCGCACGTTAGTGATGACTGTGATGGGGGATTTCAAGATATCGCACTGGCAGATCTCCTGGTATCGCGGCTTCACCGCCATGCACTCGGTCACGAGACCACGAACCTCGGGGCCGATCCATTTCCGCAGAAAGTCGTACTGCTCACCAATATTCGCAGGGCCGGTGCGCTTGATGGGGTGCTCTTCGGCATCCGGGCTAATCACACATGCGTAGGTGCCAGTGGTTTTAGCGATCGTTGGAATACCGGCAGCGCGAACAACACCACCGAGCATGCGAGTCACCGTGGACTTACCTCGAATTCCATTGACGTGAATGTTGACATCGAGCCTATTCAAGCGTTCATTATGGGCTTTCTCGCTCCGCCAAAACAAGGTACCGAAACCTATCACAAAAACTAACGATAAAAAGAAAAAGAGGAACATTTCATCTCCTTAAACTGTTAACGTGGTGAAGAATTAATAATTTGTCGTGTACTTGCGCCTGGAAACCTTATTGCTTCTCAGTTCCTCCCAGCGCTAGCCCCATCCGGCGAGGGTCGGACACCGCGTGCACTTCCCCATCGGTGAGCGCAACAACGCTCAGACCTGAATCCGCCACTCGCTCCACACGAGGAACGTCATCCTCGCTATCCTCGGATTTCTTTGAGCTCTTGCCCCTTTGCCGATCACTCGTGCGTTGTTCCGGCGGATCAGCTTCGACATACTCTTTCGAGCGATTCGCTGCTCCATAATTCGGCAACAGCACCGCCTCTTCGGCCGTTAAATCGAGATCGAGGATCCCCACCAGTACTTTCAGGACATAGGAAGGGATTTTGGAACCACCCGGAGACCCCACAGCCACGGTGGGCTGACCATTGTCCAGCACCATCAATGGAGACATCATCGTCTTCGGGTGCGCGGCAGCCTTCCGGATATTTGCCCGCTCCCCTTTTCCTTTTTGCGAAGAGAAATTATCGAGACTGTTGTTGAGGAAGAAACCATTGACAAAAATTCCGGATCCGAAATTTTTCTGCAACGTTGTTGTCGTACTTACCCAGTTTCCGTATTGATCTTTAACGGTGATTTGGGACGTGCCTTCCTCCTCGAAGTCCTCGTATTCCTCCTCTACTCCAGGGAGCTTGTAGGGTTCAGGTTCCTTCGCTATCCGGCCGTCTGCGGCATCGTCAGCAGCATCCTTAGCCCGGCCCTTATCGCGAACAACCTCATCCAGGTACCCCTCGGTAACACGATGAGCCATCGACGGGTCACCCATGTAGGTATTGGCATTCGCCATAACTACGCGCTGAACATCAGAGAGAACTTTCCTCGACTCATCGTCCTGAGTTTCCGAAGTGCTCTTGGCCCCCTTCGGAGCGATCGCATCTTCTGGCAGATGAGAAAAGATATTGAGCGTGTGGCTAACAAAAGTGAAGCCCGTAGCAGGAGAGGAATTCCCGCACACCTGTTTTTCCCTGTAGTCCACACAGACGGCGTCATCGGTACGGGTCATAGCCCGATCTTCTTCCGCACCAATCCAGTCCGTAGCGAGCGTTTTCGCTTGCTTTAATCTTTCATCTTTCTTGGTCCTCTTGGATGCAGCCCTGTCATCGGTCCGCTGCAAGTCCAAAGCCTGTTCAGCTATGTCATCAGCGACGTCATCGACATCCGCACCATTGGTCCCGAAGATGGGTTGATCATCCGCAATCCGCTGGACAGTTTTTGCATAATCTGGATTTTTGATTCGCGAATCTTCATCCGCATCTGCAAGCTTCCGCAGGTATTTCTCGCTCTGTGTATGGTCCGAGTCGAACATGTCACTACGGCTGCCCACGGCTTCCACCAACCTTGGCGAGGGTTTGAAACCTTTGTTCGCCCTGTCGATGACCGGCTGGAGAATCCGCTGCTTATCCAGCTTCCCGTGGTCCGCGTGCAGCGTGCGCATCACTTCAAGTGTGCGCGGCACACCAACCCGGCCAGCAGCCCCTGCGCGCTCCGGTTTTTCAACGTCACCGTATGGCGCGTTGACGGTCCCATCCAGAGAAACAAGCTTGTCGGCTTCTGCGTCGTAATACACGGAGATCGCGCCACCACCAGGCCCCGAGGATTGCGGCTCTGTCAGGCCGAGCATCATCTGCGCCGCAAACGTGGCGTCTGCGGCAGTTCCCCCTTGGGCTAAAACCTCACACCCTGCGAACGTCGCCGCGGGGTTCGGGGTAGATATTGCGAACGCATCTGTGCTGTTTAGGCTCACCTCATTGGAAGAATCAACCTGGCTAGCGCTCTGTTTGCTACTTCCACCTTGCGGGTCTTTTCCACAGGCCTCGAAGGTGCGCGGAGGCGTTATGGAAGATGGAGTGGAAGGTTGTTGCTGAGAGCTCGTCGGCTTTTGCTCCGAGGAAGTCTCGTGGGGCTGGCCAGCATCCTGACCACTACCACACGCAGCAAGAACCGTCGCCAGTGCAGCGGTAGCGCTCAGCAGCCCTACAGCACGGGTATGTTTCCATTGCCTCAGCAATCAGCGCTCCTTAGGAGATATCCAGTACAGCCCCATTCCCAATCGACCACATGGAAAACTCAACCCATGACAGCGACGAACACTCTCGCGCGCTTAGCTTTCCAAGAATCAGATCAGAGCGAGCAGTACTCCTCGGTTTCTTTTTCGCCTCGGTAGCCCCAGCACCCCTACCCCCATTCGGAACGCAGACGCGACTGCTTGCCACAGGGGTAGCGACACTGTCTCCTGCTCACACAGCTATTGACCACGCTTTTCATTAAAAGCCCGAGTGCTACCTGGCGCGGTCAGAATACTGTCAGACAAACCCACGCGCAATACTTTTCTCAAGCTATAAAAAATCTATGTTCACCTGCGAATATACAATTAACCTGAAATTCATATTCAACATAGTTTCATCAAACAAAGGTAACCCTAAGTAACCACACCCTTCCGGCTTCAATTCTCAAATTGTGAGACGTTTTAGATTCTTATGCCACGAGTTGAGACGTTTGTTATAGTGGTTCCCATGATGCAGATGCACCAGCCCCTCAAGGGCCACCGGCTCCTTATGAGCCGCGGCGGGATTTAGTTCCCCGAGCAAGCCTCACCGCAGGCTGGCGACCGGCCCCCGTCGCGGACGATACGCCCCTTTCACGCAGGGCAGCTTTTACCCTGCCGGCCGTCCTTCCATTTCGTGCGCGACCTTTCCATAGATGATTCGCGCCGAACTCCCACGCACCGCTCATCGTGGATCTTCCAACCACCGTGAACTACTGCCACGCCGGCGCCAACGCATGTCACAACAGGATTGCCTGCCGCCGTGGTGGCCACAAGAAGGGAAACTCTTCATGTCTACCAACGACGCATTCATCTCCGCCCCCGCCGACATCACTACCCCCAACGGCGAGATCCCCGCTGGCCAGCCAGCGTGGAATAAGCAGCGCAATTCCACGATGCCCTCGAAGCGCTACATGCCGTTCTTCGAGGAAGTCGACCACATCACCCTGCCCGACCGTACCTGGCCGGACAAGGTTATCGACCGCGCCCCACAGTGGTGTGCCGTGGATCTGCGCGATGGCAACCAGGCTCTGATCGACCCAATGAGCCCCGAGCGCAAGCGTCGCATGTTCGACCTGCTGGTGAAGATGGGCTACAAGGAGATCGAGGTCGGGTTCCCCTCCGCGTCCCAGACGGACTTCAACTTCGTTCGTGAGATCATCGAAAACGACCGCATCCCCGAGGACGTCACCATCCAGGTTCTGGTGCAGGCTCGCGAGCACCTAATCCGTCGCACCTTTGAGGCCTGCGAAGGCGCGAAGAACGTGATCGTCCACTTCTACAACTCGACGTCCAAGCTGCAGCGTCGCGTCGTCTTCCGCAAGGACAAGGAAGCCATCAAGAAGCTAGCCACCGACGCCGCCGAGCTGATCAAGACCATCGCCAAGGACTACCCAGAGACGAACTGGCGCTGGGAGTACTCCCCTGAGTCCTTCACCGGCACCGAGGTCGAGTACGCCAAGGAAGTGTGCGACGCAGTCGTCGAGGTCATGGACCCCACCCCGGAGAACCCAATCATCCTGAACCTGCCGTCCACGGTGGAGATGATCACCCCGAACGTCTACGCGGATTCCATCGAGTGGATGCACCGCAACCTGAACCGCCGCGATTCCATCATCATCTCCCTGCACCCGCACAATGACCGTGGCGAGGGCGTCGCAGCAGCCGAGCTGGGCTACATGGCTGGTGCTGACCGCATCGAGGGCTGCCTGTTCGGCAATGGTGAGCGCACCGGCAACGTCTGCCTGGTGACGCTGGGTCTGAACATGCTGACCCAGGGCGTCGATCCGCAAATCGACTTCTCCGATATCGACCAGATCCGCCGCACGGTGGAGTACTGCAACCAGCTGCGCGTGCCTGAGCGCCATCCTTACGGCGGCGACCTGGTCTTCACCGCCTTCTCCGGCTCCCACCAGGACGCCATCAACAAGGGTCTGGATGCGATGAAGGAAAAGGGCGAGGATCTCCGCACCGCCACCTGGGAGGTTCCTTACCTGCCGATCGACCCGAAGGATGTGGGCCGCACCTACGAGGCCGTGATCCGCGTGAACTCCCAGTCCGGCAAGGGCGGCGTGGCCTACATCATGAAGACCGACCACAACCTGGACCTGCCTCGCCCAATGCAGGTGGAGTTCTCCTCCGTCGTTCAGTCCGTCACCGACGCTGAGGGTGGCGAGGTCAACCCGAAGGCGATGTGGGACATCTTCGCAGGGGAGTACCTGGACCGCGAGTCCCCAGTTGAGGCCATTTCCCTGACCGTCGATGGTGGCCAGAACGAAGGCGAGGAGGCGAAGGTCACCGCCCAGGTCGAGTTCAACGGCGAGGCGAAGACCATCCAGGGCCGTGGCAACGGTCCGGTCGCCGCTTACTGCAACGCCCTGGAGTCCCTGGGCATTGACGTGGAGGTGCAGGAGTATTCTCAGCACGCCCGCACCTCCGGCGACGACGCCGAGGCCGCAGCCTACGTGCTCGCCAACGTCGGCGGTGTCAAGGTGTGGGGCGTGGGCATCGCCTCCTCCATCACCTACGCCTCCCTGAAGGCCATCACCTCCGCGGTCAACCGCGTGGAGGACGCGGGCGTACCGCAGGGCGTCTAGCGCATCACATAGCTCATCACACTGGGTTCGCCGCTCGCGGCGCACCCATCCCCGGATCGATCTTCGTCGGCCCGTCTTTGCCAGGGCGGATGTCGAACTCGATCGGCGCCGCGCCCAGCAGCAGGTATGCCTGCTCCGGGGTGTAGCCGAAAGTCGTCAGGTAGTCGATGGCATGCAGGATCGCCCGCTGGTACGCCAAGTGGGAGTCGAGGTATCGCTGCTCCCCCTCCAAGGTGACGGAGGTACCACTGAAGGCCAGCCACTCCGAATAATCGGGCCCGGCCTTGCCCGGCATGAAGATCGCATTTTCCTCCACGCCGTACGTGGCCATTCCGCCCTTGATGATGTCTACGTGCAACTCCATGAAGCCGCCCATTTCAATGGCTCCACAGAAGGTGATCTCTCCATCACCTTGGGAGAAGTGCAGGTCGCCGAAGGAGAGGTTCGCACCGTCCACGAAGACCGGGTAGAAGACGCGTGTTCCCTTCGTCAGGTTCTTAATGTCCTGGTTACCGCCATTTTCTCGCGGTGGTGCGGTGCGCGCAGCCTCCGCCGCAACGCGCGCGAATTGCTCCTCGCTCAAAGAACCGAGGATCGCCCCATCCGGCTCCGGTGGCAGCGCCAGCGGCCCTTCCTCGTTCGGGATCGGTCCGATGTCCACGATGTCCACAATCAGCAGATCTCCGGGCTCGGCTCCCTCGATATGAAAAGGGCCGGTGAGGGTATGGACAGTGTGCAGCGGCGCGTCGCGGATGTCCTCGGCGGAATCATCGTTCTTGATGAAGCCATCGAACCACTCGCGGCAGTCCGCCCGGAATGTCGTGCCCGGTTTGATGGTGGCCACCGGCGGAATTTCCGGGTGCCAGCGGTTGTGCCCCAGCTTCTGCCAACGTTCACGGCGGAGACGATCTTGGGCGCGGGTTCGGCACATTCCGGGCAGTCAGTGATCCGCGGGAAGTCCGTGATGGAGTAGCGCTGCTCAAAAACCCCGCAGTCGGGGCACTGGTATTCGTATATCGGCATCCTCGAAAACTCCTTTTGGTGTGTCTGCAAATTGACGCTACCGCCGCATTTGCCCACGTAGGAGCCCATCGATTGACTGTAAACAGTTCTTCATCGCCCAGTAACACTTGCACCCCTGCCACCCGCTGTGGGGCGTCTAGTACTCTCGAACTCATGAGTAATAGAAGGCGGCCGCGTCGCACCGTTCACCGCCGCGCAGCCCCGCCCTCTTCTTCGCCCGACGCCACCCCGTCCCCAGCCCCAAGCCCCCAGCCCAAGGCTGACACTTTCCCCTCCGTCGAGGAGGCGCCGCTGGTTACCCTCTCAATCGTCACCTCGGGCATCCACCCCACGACAGCACGCCTGGTCGCACTGTCCGTGGTGTTCTACTCCGAGGGGCACGAGGAACTCGCCAGCTGGACCCGCCACCTCAACCCCGGCGAGGATGCCGGCCCGTGGCACTTGCACGGCTACCAGCCGAGCGATCTGGCCCAGTCCTTAGGGTTCGTGAGCTCCTCCGAGCTGGTGCGCGAAGCACTCGACGGACGCACCGTGATCCTCCACCAGGCGGGCTACACCTGGGGCTTCATCACCCACGAGTTCAAGCGTGCGCAGCGCTCTGCGAACCGCGGCCGCCGCGGCCGCGGGCGCAACCGCCCCGCGCGCAAGGTGCCAACCCCCAACCCGGTGGAGATCATCGACACGCTCGCCACCGCGCGCCGCCAGTCCACGGAGTGCTACGATTTCCGGCTCCGCGCCATCGTGGACAGCTACAATACCGGCCCACACGCCCTGCAGGCTCCTGCCGAAGCCCTGCCGGACGTGGGCGCGGTGGCGTCGGTCGAAAGGGGAAAGATCGACCCCGATACCCTCCTAGAGGCGGATGCCCGCCTGACCATGGCACTCTACGATGCGCAGCTCAAGGCGGCGGGCGTGGGCGCAGGGATGATCGAGAAGATCGATCCCGCAAACCTCACCTCCGACATGTTCGGCCTGCAGCGCTCCAAGGTGCGCGTGGATGCCGCCAATGCTCCCCGACCGCACGAAAACCCCGGCCCGTGGAAGCAGGGCGGCAAGCTCGTGCAGGGGATGGAGTTCGTGGTCAGCCCAGATGTCTCCGCGGAGCCCGACGAGATCATCGGGCGCGGGGTAGCCGCCGGTCTGGTGTACTCGGAAAAGCTCAACCGCCGCAGCTCGCTGGTCGTGTGCAACACCACCACCGATCTGCGCGGCAAGGCGATGCACGCCGAGCGGAAAAACATCCCGCTCATCGATGACTCCCTGTTCCTCGAACTGCTCGACGACGTGGAAGCAGGCACCGAGGCAGCCACTCCCGCCAGCCCGCAGGCCGGGGTGCGCCCCGCAACTCAGGGCATGAGCACCCCGCGTCGCAGCAACCCCCGCAGCAACCCCCGCAACAGATCCGGGAACCGCATCCCAGAACCTCAAAAGGGTGGGAATCGCCGCCGCAAGAGGCGTCGCAGCAACGGCTAAGCAACCCGCTCCGCTACTCTGGGGCGCGTGAACTCGAAGCGAAGCAAGACCGGTATACGTCACCGCGCGGCCGTGCTGGCCGCTGACCTCGCCACGTGGGCGAGCAAGAAAACCGGACGCGGTTCGGGCGGCATGATCGGCGGACTAATCGCGGGAGCGATCGACCCGAACCTCATGTCCTCCCTGGGTAACGGTCGCCCGGTTGCGCTGATCACCGGCACGAACGGTAAGTCCACCACCACCCGCATGCTGGCCGGTGCCGTGCGAACCAAGCACAGCGTCGCCACGAACGAGGGCGGCGACAACATGGACGCGGGCGTCATCTCCGCACTGCTGGCTGGCCGCGACGGGGAGGCCGTGGTGCTTGAGGTCGATGAGCTACACGTCCCCAATATCGCCGAGAAGCTGGATGCCTCCGTGCTGGTGCTGCTCAACCTCAGCCGCGACCAGCTGGACCGTGTCGGCGAGATCAACAAGATCGAGCGCACCCTGCGCGCCTGCGTGGATGCCCGCCCCGACATGACGGTGATCGCCAACTGCGACGACGTGGGCGTGACCTCCGTGGCATGGGACAGCCCCAACGTCGTGTGGGTTTCCGCTGGCTTCGGGTGGGTTGGCGATTCCACCTCCTGCCCACGCACCGGCGGCGCGATCATCCACGAAAAGCGCGCCGATGGCATCCTTGACTGGTACGCCGTGAAGAAACTCCCCGATGGTCGGGAGTTCCGGCGACCGGAGCCGCAGTGGCGCATCACGAACGAGGGAATTATCGACGCCACCGGCCAGCTCCACCAGCTGAACCTGAAGCTCCCCGGCAATGCCAACCGTGGTAACGCCACGCAGGCGGTGGCCGCGGCGGTGGCTCTTGGCGTCGAGACGGAGACGGCGATTCGGGCGGCGGAGCAGGTCGATAACGTGGCCGGGCGTTACTCCACGGTCGAGTTCGAAGGCCGCGATGTGCGCCTGATGCTGGCGAAGAACCCCGCGGGCTGGCAGGAGGCGCTGTCCATGGTGGATCGGAGCGCGGATTCCTTGGTGATTTCCGTCAATGGTCAGGTCGCCGACGGGCAGGACTTGTCGTGGCTGTGGGACGTGGTGTTTGAGCACTTCGAGGACTTGAAGGTTGTCGCCGCCGGTGAGCGGGGTACGGACCTGGCCGTGCGTCTCGGCTATGCCGGGGTGGAGCACGAGCTGGTGAAGGACACCGTTGAGGCGATCCGTTCCTGCCCACCGGGGCGCGTGGAAGTACTGGCGAACTACACGGCGTTCCGGGACCTGAAGCGCGTGCTGGATCGCGAAGGAACGACGAAGGACGACGCTGCGAAGGGCGAGGAGAAGTAAATGAGCGAGCTCACTATTGGACTGGTCCTTCCCGATGTTCTCGGCACGTACGGCGATGACGGCAATGCCTTGGTTCTACGGCAGCGCGCCCGCATGCGTGGGCTGACGGCCGAGATTCACAAGATCACGTTGGGCCAGCCTGTGCCGGAGGGCTTGGATGTGTACACCGTCGGCGGTGGCGAGGATGTGGCCCAGCTTCTGGCTGCGGAGCACCTCATTGCGGATGGTGGCCTGAACCGTGCCGCGGAGGCCGGGCGCCCGATCCTGGCTATTTGTGCAGGTCTGCAGGTTCTTGGCCATTCCTTCCGCGCGTCCGGCAAGATCGTGGACGGCCTTGGTTTGCTCGACGCCACCACGGGCTCGCTAAAAAAGCGCATGATCGGCGAAATCATCAGTGATCCGCTGCTGCCGGGGATCACGGAGCCGCTCACGGGCTTCGCGAATCACCAGGGCTCGACGATCCTCGGTGCCGACGCAAAGCCGCTGGGTTCCCTGACGAAGGGCACGGGCAACTGCGATGAGGGCGAGCAGGTGAGCTACGAGGGTGCGCTGCAGGGGTCGGTCGTGGCAACGTACATGCACGGCCCCGCGTTGGCTCGGAACCCGCAACTCGCGGATTACCTGTTGGCACAGGCCATGGGTATCAGCGTGGAGGAGTTGCCACCGCTGGAGGGGTCGTTCGCCCGACAGCTGGGTGACGAGGTTGTCCAGCTGCGCAAGGAGCGCCTGCGCTAGAAGGGAATCGCCTCCTCCTGCTGCAGGCCGTTATTCGGGTACGTGACGAGGAGGCGGGCTCGCTCGGTAGCGATCTTCTCGACATCCCTGAAGCCCCAGATGTAGCCCAGGTGCTTTCCCTTGTTCGCTTCTTCGCGTGCGAGGTTGGCGACGAGCTGCACCCAGTCTTCGCGACGCGCACGTTCGGTGTTGTAGTTCGCGAGATTCTTCGTTCGGCGCACGGCGAAGTGCTCGAAGGTCTCCCGGCCAAGCACGCCTCCTGGTTCTGTGGTGACGGTGTGGCCGTCGCCGTGGGAGCTCCACGTCTCCGTGCCATCGGGGTGGAGGGTGACATCCCATTGCCCAGCGGTTTTCATGCGGTGATGCTTGCGGCAGAGGCAGTGCAGGTTGGCGGTGGAGGTTTCGGAGCACCCACCCTGAGGAGCCTCGTGATCCCACCGGTGGACGTGGTCGAGATCGCAGCGTTCGGCTGGGACTTCGCAGCCAGGGAAGCGGCAGTGCCCGTCGCGCCCCATTACGCTGGCCCTGATCGACGGTGTGGGGTGATAGCCCTCGCACTTGTCGTAACCGGGGGCGGCGATGTGCGTGACGCGTTCCATCCACTGGGCACCAACCATCGCTGATAGCCATTGGCCGGCGGCGTGGATGGATCCTTCTTCCCATTGCTGTGCACTCGTCGCCCCTGCACTCGCACCGGCGTTGACTGGACGATAGATGTTCAGAGTCACCTCGGCGGTGGTTTGGCCGCGAACGAGCCGCATGAGGGCCTCGCCACGTGTGCAGCCATCGTGGGTTGCAACATACTGGATGGCTTGAACCAGCTCCGTCGAATCGATCTTGTTGAGCCGCAGGAAGAAGTCAGTGAACTCGGGCTTCGAGGAGTTCCAGTTCAGCTCGGGTTCCTGCACCTCAGGGGGAGGGCCTGGCGGCAACGGCTGATCCTCCTTCGGGCGCGCGGGTGGATGATGCTTGTCAATCACCTCCCGAGCGATCTGCCGCAAGCGCGTGACCGTCAGCGTGGCCTGGCACGGCCGTCTCGGCTGCAGGCGAGCGAGCATATCTTCCTCTACACTCGGCCGATGTTCCTCCGGAACGCACTCCACGCAATCGGCGATCGCACGCACGTGTTCGAAGGACAAGTGCCCTTGCCCCACATAGTGCGCTAGGCCGTGCCACTCCTCTAAGAAAAGCCCAACCAGGATGTACGGGAGCGCTCGGGATTCCCTGAGACCCATACGTACAGCCACACGAGAGACGACATCAGAGACAACCTCCGTACGCTCCGGCGTACAGGCGCGGGCAATACGAAGATGGTGCTTGTTCAGTGCTACAGTGCTGGCGCTCAATGGGTCGTCTTCATCCAGCACACGCCACGAAGGTTCGGACGGTCGCAGTAGTACCCGTTCACCTCCCGTCATTGTGCCCTGATCAGTCTCTCCGCCTTGCTGCTGAGACTCATGTTGGTCTGCGCTTTTTCCTTCGCCTGTTGCTCCGCAAGAAGTAGCGAAGTCGGTAGTGAAGAGAAGGGTGTCCATGTTGTCGATCCCCTTTGCTGATCCCTCGGTGTCTACTTTCGAGGCCTTTCCCCTTACAAAAGTAACCCCTGAATTCAATGTGCCCATTCACCATAAAACACCCCTGGGACAGCGGACCCTCACTGCCTCCATAAAATCGAACACATATTCGAACCCTCGAAGGTAATCCCTGCTTAGGGCGGGCTAGTGGCGTCGTAAAGAAAGCAGGGAGAGCGCCATCGGCACCTGCAGAGGCACACGGGCGAAAGCGATCGCGCGCGGCAACATAGGTTTGTTGCGCCAGTCCCACGCCATCTTGATATTGCCCGGCCACACAGCGGCCAATAACGCAGCGCCCGCCACACCCACCGCGGGGCGGGCATCGGGACGCGCGAACGTAGACAGCAGAGCCGCAGACATAGCCAACTCCGCTACACCCGAGCCGTACGTCCACGCCCGCTGCGAGCCGGGGAGATCGGGCGGCACCAGCGCATCAAAAATCGCGGGCCGAACGAAATGCAGCACACCGGCAGCACCGAATACACCAGCCCACGCACCAGCACGGATTCGGTGTGCACGCTCAGAAGAAGTGTGTGAAGAAAACATAGCACCCACGCTACGCCCCGCAGCCCCTACAGCGCCGTACGGCCAGCGAAAGCGCGCGACAGGGTCAGCTCGTCCACGAATTCCAAATCGCCGCCCATCGGAATGCCGGAAGCCAGACGGCTCACCTTCAACCCAGGGAAATCCCGCAACAAACGGCCCAGGTAAGCAGCAGTCGCTTCACCCTCCGTGTTCGGGTCCGTGGCAATGATCACCTCGGCAACCTCCGGCGCGGACTCCCCCTCGTCCACATCCGGCAATGCGCCACCCACGCGCTGCACCAGAGGCGTGATATTCAGCTCCTTCGGCCCGATGCCACCAAGCGGATCCAGCGCACCACCGAGCACGTGGTAGCGCCCACGGTATTCCCCGGTGCGCTCAATCACCTGAATATCCTTCGATTCCTCCACCACGCACACCAGAGATTTATCGCGCGAGGAATCGGCGCAGACGCGGCACACCTCCTCCTGGGAGATGTTGTGGCAGATTCGGCAGAACGTCACACCATCCTGCAACCGGCCCAGCGCAGCCTGAAAGCGCTGCAGATCCTCCGGATCCTCATCCAGGAGGTGCAGCGCAATACGTTGGGCGCTTTTCGGCCCGATGCCGGGCAGCCGGGAGAATTCGTCGATGACGTCCTGAAGTGGCCCTTCGAACAAGTCCTAGAAGCCCATTCCGCTCATGCCCTGGGACAGTGGCCCCATCTTTTCCTGGGCGAGCTGCTGCAGCTTGTTGTTAGCGTCCGTGAAGGCGCCGAGCACCAGGTCCTGGAGGGTTTCGATGTCCTCAGGGTCAACGATCTTTGGGTCGATGGTGAGGGACTTCACGTCGCCGGAGCCTGCCATTTCCAGTGTCACCAGGCCGTTGCCTGCCTCACCGGTCACGATAGAAGCAACAATTTCCTTCTGTGCTTCCTGCAGCTGAGCCTGCATAGCCTGTGCCTGCTGCATCAGTGCGTTCATGTCTGGCTGGTTCATTGGTGGAAGTATCCTTTCCTTTTGTGTGGCTCTCACGGCCATGTACTTGTGCCACTGTACCTGGCGTTTTAGCGCAAGCGTTGGCCACCCAGGTGTTTCTCAACAAGTTCCCCGGCAATGTCCAGCGGCTTCCTGTGGTCCATCTCGCCGGGTCCCTGCGCGATCTGGTCGAGGATCTCGTCCTCTTCCCTCCTTTTCGACGCCACCGCGTCCCCAGGAGCGGCATTCTGCGGAGGCCCAGGCGGGTAGCTGTCCGGCGGGCCGCCGTCCCACGGATCGGCGGGCGGCTCCGGTGGCAGTGGCACGCCGTTGAAGGTGTTCGCCTCCGCCTCCCTGCTGCGATTCTTCAACCTTTCGGCCCGGGCCTTCCAACCGGAGAGGGGTTTATCCTCGACCGGCTGCGTGGGCTGGACCGGCTTGGGCTGAGGAGTCTTGTGGGCCTCGGCCATGGCGCGGGCTCGCTCGAGCGCAGAGCTGGAGGCGCTGCGGAGCTCGCTGGGGTTCAGCCCCTGCTCCGCTGGGATGGGGCTGTGCTGCTCGGAGGGTTGCTCGTCAGGAGTGCTTGTTTTGGGTTGTTCCTGAGTGGCGGCCTGCGGGGCCGCTTCAGCTTTTCCCGGCTGATCAGCCTCCCGCGGAGCAGCCCCTTGCTTTGTAGCCCCTTGTACGGTGGCGATGATCGTCAGTGCTTCACCCGTTGCCCGCTCAGCTGCGGCGGAGTACACGGGCTGGTTCTTGTTGACGAAGGCTGCCAAGGCACCGGTGTGGTGCGTGATGTGGAGCTCGTCATCCTTGGGCTGTTCTTGGGATGGCTTCGCATCCCTCGCAGCGATCCAGGCGCTGAGATCAATGTCCTTCGCCGCCTCGAGGATCGCGGCCCACTGGGAGTGCACATCCCGAGAGCTTGGAGCCGGTGCCGCCGAGGCAGCAGTGGCAGCGGCCGTGGCCTGCCGATTGCGATCCATAATCTCGCGGGCGCGGCGAGCCTCAGCGATCGCCGGATCCTCGGTGGGATGTGCCGCGGTTTCCTGCGGCTTGGAATCTTGCTGCTTGGGCTCGGGTCGTGGAGCAGGCGCAGGTTGCGGCGTGGGCTTTGCTTCAGGTTGTGTTTCCTGCTTGGGCTCTGCCACCTGTGCCGACTCTGCCGCCGCACGGCGAGAGGGACGCTCGTAGCGCCTCCCCGAGGACAGCCCCGGCGCAGCTTCCCCGCCAACGGACACGCTGCTAGCGGTGCCACCACCAGAAGCACGGCCCTGTTCCAATGCCTCCACGCGCTGAGCCAGCGCCTCCACGGTCATACCCGCCGCGGGCAGGGCCATGCGCGCGCACAAAATCTCCAGCAACAGGCGCGGTGCTGTCGCGCCACGCATCTGCGCTAGCCCCTCGTTCACCAGGGCTGCGCACCGCGTGAGGGTGGCCTGCCCCAGCGCCTGCGCCTCGGCGACCAGCACTTCCTGCGCCCCAGCGGGCGCATCCACCAGCCCGCGCTCGAAAGCATCCGGCACGGCCTGCACAATCAGCAAATCGCGGAAGCGGTCCAGCAGATCTGTAGCGAAGCGGCGCGGGTCGTAGCCGGCGTCGATCACATCATCGACTACACCGAACAGGGCGGCTTGGTCCTGATCAGCCAACGCGTCCACGGCCTTGTCGATGAGCGCGGCATCCGTGACCCCGAGCAGCGCCAATGCACGCTGGTAGGTCACGCCCTCCGGCCCAGAGCCCGCGAGCAGCTGATCCATCACGGACAGCGAATCACGCGGAGAGCCACCGCCCGCGCGCACCACCAGGGGGTATACAGCATCCTCGATCTGCTTGCCCTCGCCCTCCACCACGCGCTCCAGCAGACCGCGCATCGCAGGTGGCGTGAGCAGTCGGAAGGGGTAATTGTGCGTACGGCTGCGAATCGTCGCCAGCATCTTCTCCGGCTCGGTCGTCGCGAAGATAAAGATGAGGTGCTCCGGCGGCTCCTCCACGATCTTCAGCAGAGCGTTGAAACCTTCCTTGGAGATCATGTGCGCCTCGTCGATGATGAACACGCGATAGCGCGAATCCGCCGGCGCATAGAAGGCACGATCACGCAGCTCACGCATGTCATCCACACCATTGTGCGTGGCGGCATCCAGCTCCGTGACATCCAAATTGCCCGGCCCACCAGGAGCCAGGGACACGCAGGAATCGCACACGCCACACGGGGTGGAGGTCGTCCCCTTCACACAGTTCAGCGAGCGCGCGAGGATGCGCGCGGAGGAAGTCTTACCGCAGCCACGCGGACCGGAGAACAAATAGGCATGGTTAATCTGACCGCTGTCGAGCGCGATGGACAACGGTTCAGTCACATGCTCCTGTCCCACAACCTCAGCAAAGCTGGCGGGGCGATACTTCCGGTATAAAGCCACGGCTACAGACTACAGTTCCGCCGGGACACGCCACACGTCGTTGAGGTCAATGCCCTGTGCAGCGATGTGATCCTGCACAGCATTGAGCCCCTCGGTCAACGCGATGCGGTATTCCTCGTCGTTGAGCATCACCAGCTGGGCCGGAACCGTCAGGCGGCCAGGATGAGTGAACTCGAACTCCTTGTCGCTTTTGTCCTTGCTCCTCTTTCCGCCCGACGTCACCTCATGCACATGCGGCACCCCCTCAGCCCACACGAAAGGCGCGAGCAGCAGACCGTGCTTGGCGGTGATCGTCGGATCCACGTGCGCTCCCAAATGAGGCAGGAACGTCCCGGGCTGCGGGGTGCGCACTCGGGGGTCCTCGGCGATCATCGCAAACGCGGCAGCCAGCAACTGACCGGCCGTGTCCGTGTGCCCAGACGTGATCGTGATGAATTCCACGCGCAGGTCGGAGCCGTCCTCCGTCTCCAACTGGGGGTCCAGCTGGGAGGCGTTGAGGGTCATCGCGACCGTCTCGGGACGGGAGGGCGTGGCGTCGGATTCAACAGAGAGCTCGGCCACCGTCACGGCGGGGAAGGACGGGCCGACCTGATGCGACGCCACAGTGGGCTCGCCCGGCAACAGATCGAGCACCCAGGCAAGCGTCTCCTGCTGATTCATAGGTGCTTAGGCCTCCAGTGCCTCGATAGTGGCGAGCAGGACGCAGGTGGCAAAGCCATCCATAGCCGTGTCCAACTGGTCGATCGTCGGCATGGATGGAGCAAGGCGCAGGTTGCGGTCGTTCGGGTCCTGCTTGAGCGGGAAGGTGGAACCAGCGCCGGTGAGCGCTACGCCGGCCTCCTTCGCCAGCTGCACAACACGTGAGGCGGTGCCGTCCACGAGATCCACGGAGATGAAGTATCCACCGGCAGGGTTGGTCCAATCGGCCACGTTGTACTCCCCCAGGCGACGCTCCAGGATCTCCACAACACGGGTGAACTTTGGCGCCAAAGAACCGGCGTGCTTGCGCATAACATCGCGCACGCCCTCGGCATCACCGAAGTACTGCAGGTGAGCCAGCTGATTGACCTTGTTCGGGCCAATCCCGCGGATGTTGGCAATCTTGCCGTACCAGTCCAAGTTCGCCTTGGAGGAGGCAAAGAACGCCACGCCGGCGCCCGCTAAGGTGATCTTCGAGGTGGAGGACATGAACCAGAAACGATTAGGGTGGCCAGCCTTCTCCGCCAAATCGAGGACGTTGATGACCTCGGGGAACTCATCATTGAGGACATGCACGGCGTACGCGTTATCCCAGACAATGCGGAAGTCCGACGCGGCGGTGTCCATCTCGGCGAGCTCGCGGGCGACCTCCTCCGTGATGGTGATTCCCGTCGGGTTGGCGAACATCGGCACGGTCCACATGCCCTTCACTGCCGGATCCTTCACCAACTCGCGCACGGCATCCATGTCCGGACCACTCTCCGTCATCGGGACGGTCACCATCTCAAAGCCGAAGAGCTCCGTGATGGAGTGGTGCCGGTCGTAGCCGGGAACAGGGCAAATCCACTTTAGATCCTCCTCCACGGCCCATGGCTTTGGCGAATCGTTGTTACCAAAGGTGTAGGACCAGGAGATCAGGTCGAACATGATGTTGAGGGAGGAGGCATCGCCCGCGATGACGTTATCGGCCGGTACCCCAAGCAGCTGAGCCCACAACTCACGCAGTTCGGCGAGACCGTTTAACCCACCGTAATTGCGGGTATCCACCCCACCAGGAGTGGTGAAATTCTTTCCCGGAAGGCTCAGCAAGTCGGTGGCGAAATCCAGCTGCTCTGCGCTGGGCTTTCCGCGCGTCAGATCCAACTTCAGGCCCGCTGCCTTCAGCTCCTCATAAGCTGCGGTGACCTCTGCCTTCGCGGCGAGAAGTTGATCCTTTTTCACGTCGTCGAGCTGCATAGACTTCTAAGCCTCCTACAACATGCCCTGAGCTGGGTGTTTTGGGCATGCAGTTCTAATGAACGATTGTCGAGGCCAAGTCTAGTCTGTCGCCGAGACATTGGCTGCGAGCCCCTGTGCCCTCCCCTGAAAATAAAAGGGGACCCCGCGCACCCGGTAGAGCTCACTGACCCTTGCTGCATTCCTGCCCTGGGGGAGTTCATGAGATAGCCGCCGCACGGAATCCGCCACCATCCTAACCCACGGGGCAAGTCGCTGACAAAGATCCACACAGAGATGCAGCGGATTTTGTTTCAACGGCCGCTGTTGTGTATTCTTCTTCGAGTACACGGAAAGCTTCGGCTTAAAGTGTTCGGCATGGAGGATTCGACTAGCGGCCTATGTCACACGCCTGGAACGCGTGCGGGAGTTACATCCCTCAGGGGTTCAAATCCCCTATCCTCCGCCACTGCAACCCCCGGTCTTCGGATCGGGGGTTTTGCGTACAATGGCGCCCATGTTTTCCAGTGCCAGCGCCAGCACCACCGGCTACCACGCCACCCACACCGACCGCCTCGTGGTGGTCACCGGAGCCACCGGTTACGTTGGCGGGTGCCTCATCAGCGAACTACTGGAAGCCGGTTTCCGCGTCCGAGCCTCCTCCCGTAACGCGAAAAACCTGGAGCGTTTCCTTGGCATGACCAGGTGGAGGTAGCCGAGGCCGATCTCCAAGAACAAGACAGCACCGAAGCTCTTTTCGCCGGAGCCGACACCGTCTTCTTCCCTGCCCATTCGATGGGTGGGAAGAACGAAGACTTCGAGGAAGCCGAACAGCACACGGCGCGAACGGTGGCGTCGGCGGCAGAAAAAGAAGGGGTACGGCAGATGGTCTACCTCTCCGGCCTCCATCCCAAGGACATGCCCATAGAGAGGCTCTCCAAGCACATGCGTTCACGGGAAAAGGTTGAGCTGACTTTCCTGGACAGCGCGGTGCCGACAATCGTGCTGCAAGCAGCGACACTCATCGGTTCCGGTTCCGCCAGCTACGAGATGATCCGCCACCTGACGGAGCGCCTGCCGATCATGATCGCACCGAAGTGGATCAACAACATGATCGAGCCGATCAGTATCCGCGATACCCTGTACTACCTGCTGGCTACCGCGGATCTCGAAAAGCCGGTGAATGAGGCCTTCGATATTGGTTGCGGCACCCAGTACCGTTTTTCCGATCTGCTGCGCCTGCACGCCAAGGAGCGCGGACTGCGACGATTCATCAGTGCGGTACCTCTGTCACTGCCTCTGGATCACCTGTCCGGGCTGTGGATCTCCCTGGTCACACCCGCGCCTTATGGCCTCGCCGTGCCGTTGGCGCAGTCCATGGCAAAGGACTGCGTCACCGCAGATCGGCGTATCCGAGACCTGATCCCCGACCCAGAAGGCGGCCTGGCCGATTATCCGACGTCCGTGCACCGCGCCCTGCAGCGAGAGACCGAATCTACGGTTCCCACGAGCTGGGATGATAGTTGGAAGCACGTGGATTCCATCACCGACTCCCTACCAACCGATCCCGACTGGGCGGGTCACACGGTGTTCACCGATGAACGGGAACGGATCACCGATGTGTCGCGAGAGAAGCTGTGGCAGGTGATTGAGGGCATTGGCGGCGCACATGGCTGGTATTCATCGCCGTCGTTGTGGGCTTTTCGTGGGCTCATCGACAAGCTCGTGGGCGGCCCGGCGCGATCGCTACTCCCTGGCCGCCAACGACCGCGTGGACTGGTGGAGAGTGGAATCCATCGAGCACGGGAGGCGGCTGGTGCTGCGCGCGGAGATGAAAGCGAGCGGCCGGGCCTACTGGCTTGCGGTGATGCCCTTCCATGCGGTGATCTTCCCGGTGATGGTCCGCAATATCATCGACGCCGCTCGTCGGGCTTAGGGTCAGGCCGCAAGTCATCCAGGCTGGCTTGGAGCGCTTCGGCATCCAGCACCCAATCGTCCTTCGGCGTGGCTTTCTCGTACTTCAGCTTCAGATCAGCTGGCAGCCAGTCCGTGAACTCAATTCCGGCCTCGCTGGCCGGCCCGCAGATCATGGCGTCCTCCACCTTCACGCCTTCCTTCTCCGTCTTCCCGTCGGCGGCGCGTAGGTAGAAGTACTGGTAATCATCGCGATCGGCCAAGTCTTCCACATCATCCTGCTTAATGCCGTACTTCGTGGCGATCACTTCTTGCCCTTCGTGCGGGCACTGAATGGCGAATTCCTCCCACTGCCCGCCGTACACATCCTGGACGGAGGCCTCCGACAGCTGAAGACGGTTGCTGTCCAGATACTTGGACATGTTCTCACCGCAACCCGCGAGCAGCAGCACCGCTGGAATGGCGACGCTCGCAGCCACCACTCGTCTCCGCGTCCGAGGCAACATCACACCATGAGTATAAGAGACGGCAGGACTGAAGTGTTCTTACAAGACCATCGCCGCGACCCAGCCGGAGATAAGCAGCGGGATATTGTAGTGAATGAAGGTTGGGATGACCGAATCGCGAATGTGGTCGTGCTGCCCATCCGCATTCAGGCCCGCGGTGGGGCCAAGCGTGGAGTCCGACGCCGGCGAGCCCGCGTCTCCCAGTGCACCCGCAGCACCGATGATGGCGACCGTGGCGGCGGGGGAGAATCCGAGCGTGGTGCACAGTGGCACGTAGATGGTAGCGATGATCGGCAGCGTGGAGAAGGACGAACCAATACCCATTGTCACGATGAGGCCGACGAATAGCATCGCGGCGGCAGCGGCACCCTTGTTATCCCCCACGATTTCAGCGGAGGCGGTGACGAGACCCTCAACCTCACCGGTAGCGGACATGACCGCGGCGAAGCCCTGAGCGGTGATCATGATGAAGCCAATCAGGGCCATCATGCGCATGCCGGAGGTGAAGACATCATCCGCCTGCTTCCAATTCACCGCTCCCGTGAGCATGAAGATAGCCAGGCCCACGAGCGCGCCAATCAGCAGGGAATCTGCTTCCGTCTCCAGCTTCTGCATCATGATCTGCACCACGAAGGTGGCAACCACCGCAATAATGGCGACGATGATCTTGTAGCGGGAGACTTCCTCTTCATCCTTCGCATCCGCGATGGGACGATCCTCGTAGGTGCGCGGCTTGCGGTAAGAGATGAAGATCGCGATCAGCAGACCCGCGAGCATACCCAGAGCCGGGATACCCATGACCTGCATGATGTTAATTTCTGCGGTGTTCATCCCCGCTGCTTCAATATTTCCAAGCAGGATCTCATTGAGGAAGATATTGCCGAAGCCCACAGGGATGTACATGTAGGTGGTGACCAGGCCGAAAGTCAGCACACACGTCACCAGACGGCGGTCCAGTTGCAGGCGGTTCATCACGGCCAGCAACGGCGGAATGATGAGCGGGATGAAGGCGATGTGCACCGGGATCAGGTTCTGGGACATGATGGCCATCGCGAGGATGCCCGCGACCATCAGCCACTTGGTCACACCAACTGCCTTGGATACCGTGCCCGGATCATCCTCGCCGATTTTGCTCATGACCCAGCGGGCGAGCAATGCCGGCAGGCCGGAGGAGGCCACCGCCATGGCAAAGGCGCCGAGCAAGGCGTAACTCAGTGCAATCTTTGCGCCTCCAGATAGCCCCTCCTGGAAGGCCACCATTGTGGCGTCGAGGCCGATACCACTGAGTAGGCCGCCGGTGAGCGCGCCGATGAACAGTGCCAGCACCACATGGACTCGTAAAACCGCGAGCACCAGCATGACGATCACGGCGATCAAAACAGCATTCATGTCGAAAAATATACGTCAGCGTAAATACTTTTCACTACTTCCGGACGAACTTCGGCGGAACGCGGGGGCAATGGCGCAAGAATTATTCATTCGCGGGGAATTCGGGCAATACGTACTCACCGAGTTCCGCAAGTACCTCACTGGCCGGCCGATCACCCAACCGCAACCCGAAACTGAGGTGGTGCACCCCCATATCCCGCAGTGTGCCGAGCAGCTCTAGGAGATAGTTCCTCCCCAGGCGCATGCCCAAGTGCAGACCCTCCGGCTTCTTGTTCGGATCCTCTGCAAGATCCAACCCCATAGACTGTGCGAAGGGCTGGAACTCGCCACTACCATGCCGCTCGCACGCCGCATTCCACTGGGCGATAACCCCACGCTGCTGCTCGATCGGGGCGGTGTACGTCATCCAGCCGTGGCCATTTTCCGCACGCCACTCCATGGATTGCTGCGCACTGCCAATAACCAGCGTCGGCACCTCATCCGCCAGTGGTTTCGGCACCACATCCGCCGACCACATTCGGCCACGCGACCACTTGATGCCCCGCTGATCCGTGGTCCACGCCTTCTTCAAAACACCGAAGTGCTCCCGAAAGACCTCTCCCCTCTTACCCACATCCAGGCCAAATGCGGGAAACTCTTCCGGGCGATCACCGCTGGCCACGCCCAGCAACAGACGGCCACCGCTCAGGTGATCCACACTCGCCGCCTGCTTGGCCAGGATCAGCGGATGAGCCAAAGGCACGACAATAGCTGCCGTTCCGAGGGCGATGCGTGACGTCGCCCCGCAAAGAAGGCCAAGATAAGTCCACGGGTCGAGAACCTGCCCCAGGTCCCCGAACGATGGCACGCGCAGAGGGACATCACGCAACCACAGCGCCGCGAACCCGGCGGCATCTGCCTGGTGGACCAGCTCCACTTGCTCGGTGAAGTCTGTGGCGCTCCCTTGCCCCGAACCAAGCGGGAGCGCCAAGCCCAGCGTCATCGTGCCCGGCGCGAAGGTACGCCTCCAACCAGGATTATTGCGGAAACTCCGGTCGGACAAGCTCAGCATTGAATGGTCTGACACACCCCGACCCTACTGCTCATCCGCGCGCTTATTCACCACGGGGAACATCTCCCGCTCCTTGGCCCAATCCTCATCCGATGGCGCGGGAACCCACGCTGGCAGCTTCTCGAACTGGGGTTCTACGTAATAACCCTGTTGGGCATCGCAGTGCGCCAGGAGCGAAACCCACGTTCGCCCCTCCACCATGTAGGTCGCCAATTTGTGCGTGACGGTGAGCTCCTCCAGCTCTGGGAGCAGCTCCCCGTTATATGGCACCGGCTGCCCGCCATCGGCCGGAACACTCACCACACCCGCCTGCCGTTGGTCGCCAAGCAGCACCGCCCACAGCACCACGCGGGTGCCCAGCTTCTCCGACAGCGGCCGGAGCGCCTCGGCCAAGCTACGCTCCGCGTTCCGGACGGCTTCTGGGGCGGCACTGGCAGTGTGTTCCCAGAGAAGCAGCACATCATTGCGCGGGAGCGTCTTTTGGGATTCGGCCAGGACCGTCTCCATCGATTTATCCGCCAGCGGGGAAAGGAAGGCGATCTCGTAGCCGGAGTATTCTCGCCCCTCCGCGTATTCGGCGGCGTATTGATCGGCGTAGCCATGCTCGATGGCGCTCATGCACACGTTAAGGCGCTGCTGCGTCCAGGCCAGTCGCGGCTCAGCTGGTCCGTTGACGATATCCAGCGGCACATTGTAGCCCATGACCAACCCTCCACGTGGGGAAATGGCGAAGAAGTCGGGGGCCAGCGTTGCGTCGGCGTTCTGATCTTGCGGTTCCTGCGGAGTGGTCATGAGCTCCATTGTGCCTGAAGGAATATGCGCAATGGGGCGTGAATGTCCCAGCGGTTGTCTACTGTGAGGGCATGAACACGAGCACCAAGACCAGCGAGCCGCAGGCACTCGGGTCCGTCACCCTGTCCCGTGGCGAAGGCGACCTCGCGAATATCGCGTACCTGACCCTCAACCGGCCGGAGAAGCTCAATGGATTAACGCTGCCCATGCTGCGTGACCTGGTACGTCACGCCAAGGCGATCAAGGCCGATCGTGAGATCCGTGCCGTGATCGTCCGTGGTGCGCAGGGGAACTTCACCGCCGGTTTGGACTTCGCCACAGCACTGAAGAAGCCCGCCGATATCGCCAAGGCCTTCGTTTCCCTCCCATGGCGTGGAACGAACCTCTTCCAGGAGGGGCCGTGGTGCCTGCGCCGCCTACCGGTGCCCGTCATCGCCGCGGTGGAGGGCTACTGCTTCGGCGGTGGCGTGCAGATCGCCCTCGCGAGCGACTACCGCTTCACCACGCCCGACGCCCAATGGTCCGTGTTGGAGGCCAAATGGGGCCTGATCCCCGATATGTCCGGCATCCAGTCACTCTCCCAGGTGCTGCCGATCGACGTGGCCAAGCGCTTGACCATCACCGGCGAGCAATTCGATGGTGCCCGCGCAGTGGAGTTGGGCGTGGCCAGCGAGGTCTCCGAAGATCCGCTAGCCAGCGCAGAGGAGCTCGCGCGGTTAATCCTCACCCGTTCACCCGATTCCGTGGCTTATGCCAAGCGACTCTTCGACGAGACGTGGACGTCCTCGGCACGCACCACATTCTTCAAGGAACGGCTGCGGCAGGCGCGCTTGCTGGCGTCGAAAAACACGAAGATCGCACAGAAGGCGGCGGCGAAGGCGAAGGGCATCGGCACCGCCGTGGCCTACCGCAAGCGTGGGGTCTAGGCGAGGGAGAGGAAGAGCTTCTCCAATTCCTCTTCGTCCATCGCGGGCTCTTCACCGGCGGCGATGGCTTCCATGCAGGCGCGCATGTTGGTGGAGATCATCTTCACTCCAGCGCGGTCGAGTGCACTAGAAACGGCCGCGAGCTGCATCACAACATCTCGGCATTCGCGGTCTTCTTCGACCATCTTGATCACGCCATCCAGCTGCCCACGAGCGCGGCGGAGGCGCTGAAGGATCTTCTTCGAATCCTCTTCTGATACGTACATTCACTGGCCTTTCTTCGGCTATCTGCGGTTCAGGGCCGTGAGCCCAGCACTGCGCTTCAACTTACCCCATGGGGTATCAATGCGGGTGCCAGTTCACCGGATCCTTCGACAGCGCGGCAGGGTCGAACCCCACTGCCATCTCCTCAACCGACGCCACCAGCCCGCACCCCAAGCTCTCCCCAATCCATTGAAGAGCCGCGCGGGCACAGGTCGCCAGGTCCCCGCCTGGGACGAGTTCGCGCAAAGTCACGGCCCCATCGCGCTTGGCCAGGCGCTTGCCATTGGGGCCGAGGACGAGGGGCACGTGGATGTACTCGGGGGGCTCGTAGCCCAGCAGGTGCGCTAAGTACGCCTGACGTGGGGCCGAACTCAGCAGGTCATCGCCGCGCACCACCTGGTCGATGCCCGCGAGGTGATCGTCCACCACCACGGCCAGGTTGTAGGCGAAGTCAGCGTCCGATACCTGGTTCGCGTTCCCGCCACGGCGCAACACCATGTCGTCCACATCCCCGGTGTAGGTGCCGTCGGTGGCCTCTGCGGAGAAGAGTTCGTGGACGCTCCACTTGCTCGCGTCCGCGCGCAGGCGCAGTGACGGTACGCGGCCTTGCTGGGCCAGTTCCTCACGCTTGGCGGCGCGCTGCTCCCCGGTGAGATCGCGACACGTTCCAGGATAGCTGCCGAGGATGGCATGCGGGGCGCGGGCGGCCTCCTGAATGTCCTTCCGAGAGCAGTAGCACTCATAGACGAGCCCCTGGTCAGCAAGCATTTCCAGGGCGCGCTGGTAGTGCGGGACGGTGGCTTGCTGGGTCGGCACGGGCTGTTCCCACTTCAAGCCGAGCGCGCCGAGATCCTCCAGCTGGCGGGTGGCGGCTTCGGCGGAGGACCTCTGGGCGTCGATGTCATCGATGCGCATGCGGAAACCACGGCCGGTGTGGACGGCGAACAGGTACGCGAGCACTGCGGTGCGCAGGTTGCCCAAATGCAGATCCCCGGACGGGCTCGGCGCATAGCGACCATAACCCGCGACAGGGGCAGCGGAAGCAGGTGGGGTCTCAGTCACGACCTCCACCGTAGCTGTCACAGCTGGCCCACACAGTGTCGCCCCGCTTGTCCCACTGCCTATTACCCTTGGCAACCGTGACCGATAGTTTCGCAACCGATCCCGTCATCGCCGAGGCCCACCGCGCAGCCCTACGCTCCATCCGCCGGGTCGTGGAGGAAACAGCGGAGCCGATGGCCCCTGGCGTCGCGCTGAAGAAAGTTGCCGAACAGCTGCAACGGGGTGGCGTGCTGGTCGTCACAGGCGCGGGGGTGAGCACGGATTCAGGGATTCCGGACTACCGCGGGCCCGCCGGATCGCTCACGCGGCACCGCCCCATGACCTACCAGGAATTTCTGCACCATCCCGGCGCGCGGAAACGGTACTGGGCGCGCAGCTTCGTCGGCTGGCGGCATATGGATCGAGCCGCGCCAAACAGCACGCACTACGCCATCGCTGAGCTGGAACACGAGGGCATGGTCAACGGCGTGATCACACAGAACGTAGATGGCTTGCACCGAGAGGCGGGCACGCGGCAGATCGTGGAGCTGCACGGCACGCTCGACCAGGTCACCTGCCTGGACTGCGGCGCGCGGGAGGACCGCCACGAGTTCGACGAACGACTGGAAGCACTGAACCCCGGGTACATCGAATCCATCGGGCTGGACCCAAGCATGGTGAACCCCGATGGCGACGTCACCCTGCCCGATGCGGCTATCGCGCGCTTCACGATGGCAACCTGCCTGCGCTGCGACTCGGAACGGTTGAAGCCCGGGGTGGTGTATTTCGGTGAACCCGTGCCAGCCGAGCGGAAGCAACGCTGCGACGCGCTGGTCGAGCAGTGCACATCCGTGCTGGTGGCGGGCAGCTCACTGGCGGTGATGAGTGGCTATCGGCCGGTGCTGTCCGCGATGAAGCAAGGTAAGCACGTCAGCGTGATCAACGGCGGGCCAGGGCGTGCGGACACGAAGGTGGACGTGCTGTGGCGCACCGGCGTGGGGCCGGCGTTTGGGGAGCTGCTCGACGCCGTGGGGTTGTAGGAGAACGCTGTAGGCAAAAGCGGACATCAAGGACGGGGCGCGGGTGCGTCACCGGAATTGTCGCGGGTGGCAGGTAAGCTGTGCAACCATGGACAACGCACGCCCAGACATCACCTTTGACCTGCACACGCGCCTGGCGGACACCCCCGATGGCAGCGCGCTCGCCAACCCAGACATCTCCGGCGAGAAGGCCCGCGAAGCGCAGGGGCGCACGGGCGTCATCCACACCCCGCACGGGGATATCCAGACCCCAGCCTTTATCCCCGTGGGCACGAAAGCCACGGTCAAGACCCTCACCCCGGAGCAGGTTCGCTCCACCGGCGCGCAGGCGGTGCTCTCCAACGCATACCACCTCTACCTGCAGCCAGGACCGGACATTGTGGACGAGGCCGGTGGCGTGGGCGCCTTCGAGAACTGGCACGGCCCCACGTACACGGACTCCGGCGGATTCCAGGTCATGAGCCTGGGTCAGGGCTTCAAGAAGGTGCTGGCCATGGACATGAAGGGCAAGTCGGAGAAGGACATCATCGCCCAGCAGCAAAAGCGCATGGCCGTTGTGGATGAGGAAGGGGTGGATTTCCGCAGCGTCATCGACGGCTCCAAGCACCGCTTCACCCCGGAGATCTCCATGCAGATCCAGCATCAGCTGGGCGCGGACATCATGTTCGCCTTTGACGAGCTCACCACCCTGGCGAATACACGAAGCTACCAGGAGAAATCCGTGGAGCGCACGCATCGCTGGGCGCGCCGCTGCATCGAGGAACACAACCGGCAAACCGCCGCCCGTGCGCACCGCCCGTTGCAATCGCTGTGGGGCGTGGTGCAGGGCGCCCAGTTCGAGGATTTACGACGCCAAGCAGCCCGTGGACTCGTAGAACTCTCCGAAGAATTTGAGCAGCGCGGCGAGCGCGGGTTCGGCGGCTTCGGCATCGGCGGCGCACTGGAAAAAGACCACCTGGGCACCATCACCAGCTGGGTCACCGAGGAACTGCCCGACCACAAGCCCCGCCACATGTTGGGTATCAGCGAGCCGGACGACCTGTTCGTAGCCATCGCCGCCGGCGCAGACACCTTCGACTGCGTGGCACCCACGCGCCTCGCCCGGCGCGGTGGCGTGTACACACTCGACGGGCGGATGACCTTGACAAACGCCCGCTTCAAACGCGACTTCACCCCGATCGACGAAGCCGTGGGCGGCTACGTCAGCGAGAACTACACGCGCGCCTACCTACACCACCTGCTGAAAGCCAAGGAATACTTGGCTGGCACGCTGTGCACCCTGCACAACGTGCACTTCATGGTGCGCCTGGTGGACAATATCCGCCAGTCCATCGAGGAAGGGCGCTTCCTCGAATACCGGGAGGAATTCATGTCGCGCTACTACGGCCCCGACTGGCAGCAGCGCCTCAGCTAGGGGTCACTGCTAAGCGTCGGCTAGGCGTCGACCTTCTGCGTGCGGGCGTGCTTGCGGGCGTCGCCGATCTCACCGGCCTCATACGCCCGCTCCAGGGCCTCGCCCTCCACATCGACCGTAGGCAACACCTTATCCAGCCACTTCGGCATGTACCACGTTGTGCGGCCGGCGATCATCATCAGCGCGGGCACAACGGTCATGCGGATAAAAAACGCGTCGAAGAGCACGCCCGCTCCCAGCGCGAAGCCGAAGATCTGGATGAACGGCAGCGGCTGGAAGACGAAGCTGGCAAAAACTCCAATCATGATCAGCGCCGCCGCCGTCACCACCCGCGCGCCCATCCCGAAACCGCCGATGACCGAATCCTCGGTCAACGTGTAGCGCGAGTTCGGTGCCATGAACGGCCGCTGCTCCGGGTCATCCATCCGCCCCAAGCGGCGCACTTGGGCGGAGAAACGCTCGCGCATGCGGGAGACGATGAACACCTGATAATCCATCGCCAAACCGAACGTCACGCCGATGAGGAAGATCGGCATGAAGCTGATCAACGGGCCAGGTGAATCCCACAATCCCCACAGGCCCTCCTGCCACACCAGCACCGTCACGCCGAACGCCGCACCGACGCTCAGCAGGAAGCCCGTCGCTGCGATCACCGGCACCACCAGGCTGCGGAACACCATCATGAGCAACACGAGCGACAGAATCACCACGAGCGCAAGGTAGATCGGCATCGCCGCGGATAGCTGATCGGTGACATCCTGCTGAATCGGGGTGAAGCCGGTAATGCCCATGTCCACGCCCGTCTCCTGCTGGATCTCCTCCTGCTGGACACGCAGCGCCTGGATCAGCTCCACCGTGCGCTCGTCCGTCGGCCCGGTCTGCGGCGTGACGAGGATCTGTGCCGTGGTCCCGTCCGGCGACTGACCAACCAGCTGCGCATGTTTGACGTCGATATTCGACGCCAAGCTCCCCACCGCGTACAGGAACGATGCATTCTGGGCGGCCTGCTCGCGCGGCATATCGGGCTGGTTGCGAATGTAGGTTTCAAGGGCCGGAGCATCCGGATCCACAGTCTCCGCATTGACGACTGCCAAGATCGGAGCGTTGCGACCGGGCCCAAAGCCCTCCTCCAGCATTTCCGCCGACTGGCGCTGCGTAGAATCAACATTCGCCGTCTTGTCAGAAGGCAGTGAGAGCTGCAGATCCGCCGCTGGAAGGGTCAGGCCGACAAGCACGAGGAACACCGCTGCGATAGCAAGGCCCGGCGCCTTGTGAACCAGCTTCACCCACCGCTCGCCAAGGGAATCCTTCATCCCCGATACGCGTGGGCCTTCGCCCTTGCGACCGCGACGGATGCCCGGATTCTCACCGACCGGGGCCGCATCCGTGGTCGAGGGGCTGCTGCGGCGCCGCCCGCGCTGGATGCGGTGGCCCATCTCCACCTCGCGACGGAACACGCGGTTGCGGGCCCAACCGAGCACCGCCGGAAGAAAAGTCACCGCCACCAACACGGAGATGAGCACCGTCGCCGCGGCGGCGTAGCCCATGTAACTAAGGAAAGGAATGTTCGCCAGGCGCAGACCCACCAGGGCGATGATCACGGTAAGACCTGCGAAAACCACTGCAGAACCAGCGGTTCCGGCGGCCAGGCCGATCGCATCCTCGCGGGAGCGCCCCTGCTTCAGCTCATCGCGGAATCTGGACATGATGAACAGCGCATAGTCGATGCCCACCGCCAGGCCGATCATGAGGCCCAGCGTGGGCGTCACGGTATTAAGGGTGGCGATGCTGGTGGCCATCAGCGTCAGCATCGTGCCGATGCCCACGCCCACCACAGCGGTAACCAGTGGGAAGAAGGAGGCAAGGAAACTACGGAACACGAACAGCAGGATCAGCAAAGCCACGAACAAACCGGCAATTTCACTGATCGGTTCGATCGCGATCGGATCACCGAAACCCGCTCCACCAGCCTCGACTTTCAAGCCCGCGTCGCGGGAGATCTGCATGGCGTCGAGCACAGCATTACGATCCTCGTCCGTGACATTGGCGGGCAGCGGGACGTCGTACTCAAAAGACATCGTGCCGAAACGGCCGTCGGCGGAGTACGTGCGCAGGTTGTCGGCATCGATACGAGCGGTCTCCTCGGGCAAGCCCTGGTCGGTGAGCTGGCTGACCAGGGTCTTCTCCAGGCCTTCATTGAGCGTCACCGGGTTCACGAGCTGTTCGTCGGCGCCGAGGTTCGGCACATTCTCGCGGATCGCTTCCACGGTTTTGTCCATCGCGGCCATGTATTCCGGCTGCTCGAGGCGCTGGCCCTCCGGTGCTTCGAAAACGATATTGACGCCCGAAGACGTGAGCGGATTCTTCGTTCCGGGGAACTTGTCCAGCAGCAGGTGGGTGGCGTGGCTGGAGGGAACGTCGCTCATCTCGAAGACATCACTGAAGCCCTTCTGCAGTGTCAGCGCGAGGCCAGCGACGAGTGCGAACAGCACCAGCCAGGCGCCCACCACGCGCTTGTGGTGCAGGTAGCACCAGCGGGACAGCTTGAACAGGAACTTCGCCACGGGACGTCCTTCGATGTGTGAGGTTGCTCTTGTGGTTGGCTAGCGGTTGCCTTGTGCGCAGTGTACTTCGCACGGCCCACCGCGTGCATCCACCCAGTGCGCTGTGCCCCTGCCAGCACCGCAACCACCACACCGCGCCGCATCCGCGCCGCCAGCAACCCGCGCCGATCCACCACAGCAACAACCACACCTCCCCGCGTGCGTGCCGCTAGCATTCTCGTCGAATTTTACTGTTTCGTTTTTCTTACTGTTTGCGACCTGCGAAAACAGAGCAAGCGCCAGACCAAACAGTAAAAATCGCCGGTTTTTCCTCTTCAACACCCCACGCCTGGCCACGAGCTGCCATGATGGACTCATGTTTGGGGGAACATTCGTCACCATGGCGGGGAAATCATCGACTGAGAAACATCGCATTCACACATTCGCCCGAGCTGGCAAGCTCGCTAAACTCGGGGCGGGAGTTTATATGGATGCGACTACATGGGAACAGCTCCCACGCACGACCCAGCACCGAGCTAGGATCGCGGCGCAAGGACTCGCAGCTCCACGACTCATCACGGCTGGGGCCTCCGCCGCAGCGCTTCTGGGGCTCCCCTTGGAGAATTTCGCAGACCGCTACGCTCTGGAATTCGGGCGCTTCAACAGCAGTGGCCCACGCCGTACCCATAGCGCCAGCACCACTCGCCTGCTCAGCCCCCACCATAAGAAGCACCTCGGCACGGTGCCGGCCCCCACCATCGCAACCATCGATACCCGCCACTATCAGGAATTATGGCACCCAGACACACCCATCACCCTCCGCCGGTTACTCATCACATCGCCACTGATTACCTGCCTGGATCTTGTGCGTTGGCATTCCCTTGATTGTGGCGTGATGGCACTCGACCACGGGCTGCGGAATAAGACTTTCACTCACGCCGACCTGCTCGACTGCGCGAAGCAGCTCAGACGTGCACGCGGTTCCCAGCGGATCCAACAGGCCGTGCGCCTAGCGACCCCGTGGTCGGAAAGCCCCATGGAATCCCGCACGAAAGTCGGCATGTGGCGCCGCGGCTTCCCCATTCCGTTGCAGCAGGTCGAGTTTTATGATCCCAGCAATGCGTTCATCGGCCGCGCCGATTTCTATTTCCCCAGTCACGCCCTCGTCGTCGAGTACGACGGCAAGGGCAAGTACGAAGGCGAGTACGGCATCGACCGGGAAAGCGCCCAGCTCGCCGAGTATTTCCGACAGCGCAGTCTTCATGATGGCGGTGCCTCCATCGTGCGACTCACCGCTGATGCCAACAGTATCGAGGCCGGCCTGGACCGCATAGACCGCCGGCTCAACCAAACGCACGCGTCTGGTCACCTCTCCGACCTCTACTATCGAGCAGCTGGCCCTGCATGGCAGGAGTAGAGAGAGCGTAGCCCCGTCCGCAAGCAAACCCCAAGCGTCCGCAAGAAAACCTCGGGCAAAGGCCGCACCCGACGTGCCCCACACCCCCACACCCCAGGCAAGCAAACGCAATCCATCGCAACCCAGCACAAACCCCGCAGCACCGGCTTTACTCGGCACCACGGGGTTTGTGGGTTCATGCGGTGGCGGCGGGATTTGAACCCGCGGTTGGGGGTTACCCAACATTCGCTTTCGAGGCGAACACCTTCGGCCGCTCGGACACGCCACCTTGTCGTGCTGCTGGGACCTTGCGCTCTTCGCGCTCCACCGGAAAGCATGCTCCCGTCACTTTCCAGTTTCCGCCCAGCGATCATGCGCATCGCGCACGCTGCAGACTCGACCAGCCTAACACTAGGCCTTGCACAGCAAAAAGCGACCCTGCGTTTAGCGGGTCGCTTGCTCTAGCTTTTCTCAAGCTGTGGCCCGCCGGACGCGTGTATCAACCACGCTCCGGCTAGCACTCGGGTTTAGTTGCCGAGGGAGTCGAGGCCCTTGTCGCGTGCCTGCTTTGCCTTGTCGGCCTTGTCGCCATCGAGCTTGGAATCAACGAGCTTGTCGGACTGCTCCTTGATCTTATCGCTGTGCTCAGATGCAGCCTGCTTTGCCTTGTCGCCCAGGTTACCGAGGTCCATTGTGTCTCCTTCGCGGCGCGAGCCGCTGTGTGTTTCGTTCTAGTTTTCGTCGATCCCCTACGCGGGAATCTCTGCAAACCACGGTACGCAAATCCGCCCACACTCGCAGTGCACACACGGTTTTCCCAGGTAGCATGGCTTTCATGTGTGATTCTTTACCGTTGGATGAGGTCACCCCGGGTGCTTATAGGGCGTTGTTGGATCTCCTTCGTGTTTCCCGTTCGACGTCACGACGGGCGCAATTGCCAGCCGATATTCGCGAGCTCGTGTGTGTTCGTGCGTCACAGTTGAATGGGTGCAACGTGTGCTTGGACGTGCACATTCCACTGGCTGTGCGCGCTGGGGTGGCCCGGGAGAAGCTCGCTGCGCTGGAGAAGAGGCGCGATCCTCCAGCGAACGGTGCCGTGCAGTGGACTGAGGCGGAAGTTGCGGCGCTGGACCTCGCCGAGCGACTCACGCTGACAGCTGACCCCCGGTGGGGTAACAAGACCGAGCTGGCCCAAGCGGTGGCGCGAGCGGCGGAAGTGTTCTCGCGGGAGCAGATCGCAGCACTGGAGTGGACCGTCGTCACCATTAATTCCTTCAATCGAGTGTCTATCCTCGGAGACTTGTAACTGTCACGAACGCCACGTCACCCCGCCCACTGTGTGCTGAGGTACTGGATGACGGTGATGGGTGCGTCGAGGGCGTTGTTGGCACCCGCCCACTGCGTACAGGCGTACTGGGGGGTGCTGCGTAGCAGGGGTACCGCGTACTGAGATGCAGCGTAGTGGGGTGCAGTGCAATAGGGGTACCGCGTACTAGGGGCACGGCGACCTAGGGTGACAGCGAATTGTGTGCGCAGGGTCTATGTACGCAAAGTGGAGAAAAAGTCCTTCAGCAAGGCCACGCAGTCCTCGCGCAGCACTCCACCCAGAACCTCTGCTTTGTGCAGCGGGGCCTCGCGCGGCAAGTCCCACACACTGCCGCACGCACCAGTTTTCGGCTCACATGCCCCATAAATAATCCGCCCCACGCGCGCCCCGAGCGCCAAGCCCGCGCACATGGCACACGGCTCCAGCGTCACTACCAGCGTGCACTCCTCCAGCCGCCATGCATCGCCTAACTCGCGGGCAGCCGCCCGGATCGCCGCCACCTCCGCGTGCCCTGCAGGATCGGCATCCGCTTCACGCCGATTCGTGCCACAGCCCAATTCCCTTCCGTCCGGTCCAAAGACGACCGCGCCAACGGGAATATCCCCCGCCGGTGTCTGCGCCGCCACGTCCAGCGCACGCCGCATCCACGCCTCGGCTTCAACAGCCGCCCGCTCACGCGGCAACCCCCGACCGATCAGTGAGCCCCCGCCCACGCCACAGTCGCTACTCATAGTCCCCATCAGTCATCAGGTAGAAGTCCAGGTCCAGCCCAGCGGCCTCCGCCAACTCCTCCGCAAACCCCAGCTCATCGGCCACGCGCAGCAACTGCGCTGCCCCGTAGATCTCCTCATCGTCCAAGATCACACTCAACACCTGCTCAGAAGCGCCCAGGTCCTCCAGCAACGCGAAATCCCCCTCGGGCCACGGATCATCGGAATCAGCATCCTCCTCATCCGGCTGATCCACATCGAGCTCCTCCAAAATATCCGCGGCAAGATCGTAATCAAGGGCCGCGGTGGCGTCGGACAAAAGGAGACGCACCCCACCCGGAACGGGACGGACAAGGGCAATCCAGTCATCCTCCACACAGGCCAACCCCACGACCGCACCCTCACTACGGCCATCGCGGACGCGCGCGATCAGATCATCCAACCCCAACAACGTGCGCGAAGGCAGCAGGCGGACATCCCACCCAGCATCGTGGCTCTGCGCCAGCGCCGCGAAAGACGGCTGATCCCAACTATCGATCGTGCTCATACAGCTAAGGCTAGCCCGCCCGTGGCAAACTGGGTAGCGTGACTGAGAATCTTCCACACGACAAGCGCCCCGTGTGCATTCTGGGGCTGGGACTCATCGGCGGCTCCCTCATGCGCGACCTCGCTACCGCCGGAAGAGCTGTGTACGGCTGGAACCGCAGCGCCGAGACGGTCGAGGTTGCCGCTGGCGACGGCTTCGACGTGACCAGCGACCTGCCGGAGGTGCTGCGCCGCGCGGAGGCGGACGATGCGCTGGTGGTGCTGGGAGTGCCGATGCCCGCGCTCGGTTTTCTGTTGGACGCCATCGCCGAGCACGCGCCCTCCGTCTTCTTTACCGACGTCACCAGTGTCAAAGCCGAAGTACACGCCCTTGTGGAAGAGCATGGTTTGAGCGGGCGGTTCGTCGGTGGACATCCGATGGCAGGAACTGCGGATTCGGGCTGGTCGGCGACCATGACAGGGCTGTTCAAAGGTGCCGTGTGGGTGGTGACCTACGACAACGCGGTAGAGCTGGATGGCGACCCATCGAGCGCAGAGTACATGGCCGCAGAGCGCTGGCTCGATGCGTGGTCCCGCGTGGTTGCGATGGCGCGGCACACGGGGGCGGATGTGGTTGTTGCGCGAGCCCGGAAGCACGATAGTGCGGTGGCACGGATTTCTCACCTGCCGCACGTGCTAGCGGAGACGCTGGCGGTCGCTGGCGATAATGGCGGGCCACTGGCGCTGACTTTGGCCGCTAGTAGCTTCCGCGACGGCACCCGCGTAGCGGGAACCTCGCCGGACTTGGTGCGCGCGATGTGTGAGAACAACCGAGAGGCGCTGGTTACTGCGCTGGACGAGAGTATCGCTTTGCTGCAGCAGGCGAGGGATGGTTTGGCGCGCGAGAGTGCGGACTTGAAATCGCTGGCGGAGGAGGGTTTCGCTGCGCGCGGACGGTTCGAGGCGCGGGCTGGCCGCAATAAGGGTGATCTGACGAACCGACCGGTCATGCGGGTGCAGCCCGGCGCGAAGGGCTGGTTGGAGCAGTTGCGTTCCGCCGAGTACATGGGGGCTCAGATCAGCGTGTTCTAGCGGCTCTACATAGAGCGTGGTGGCGAAATTTCCACCCCTCAAGGAATTTCGCCACCACACGCGTGGCTTTATGGCAATTTCACCCTCAAGACTGCGGCGAAATTTTCTGCGCTTGGATATTTCGCCACTTCCCCGAGAAAGTTAACCCCGACAAGGCCCGGCAAGCCACTTCCACCGACTCCGCCCGGCAAAGCACTTCTTCTGACAAGGCCCGGCAAGCCACTTCTACTGACACGGCTCGACGAGGTTAGCCCTGAATACGAAAAAGAGCCCCTCGGAAGAGGGGCTCTTTGAATGTGCGCCCGGAGGGATTCGAACCCCCAACCTTCTGATCCGTAGTCAGATGCTCTATCCGTTGAGCTACGGGCGCAGCCGTTGTTTGCTCGCCATCTGAATGGCTTGCTGTGCAACGAGGAATTACTTTACACACACCCTCGCCGAACTACAAAATCGCCTTCTCGCCTGCACTTTCCTCACTCCCTCACTGTCTACCCGCTCATTCATTGGCCTGGAGTGCGCCATCGAACTCGCAATAACCCAACACACGTTCTGTGGTAGTCAGTGGGTGCTGTACCTAACTTCGACACAGAGAGCTAACGCCTTGACTTCCACCCCCACCCGATCCCAAAACATCGCACGCATTTCCTTGGGTGCATTCATGAGCTTTGCGGGCGTCAGCCACCTGACGTTCGCCCGCGATGAATTTCAGGCCCAGGTCCCTAGCTGGCTGCCTGTGAACAAGGATCTCGTCGTCCTGGGCTCCGGCGTCGCGGAGGTTGCTCTCGGCGCATCACTCCTGACACTTCCAAAGCAGCGTCGCCTGACCGGCACGGCGCTCGCCGCCTTTTACACCGCTATCTTCCCGGGAAATATCGCACAATACGCCGAGCGTAATAATGCCTTCGGACTCGACACCGATAACAAGCGCCTCGGCCGCCTATTCGGTCAGCCCGCCCTCATCGCAGCCGCCCTGTGGAGCGCTGGCTTCCCCAAGCGCTAAACCCCACGGACAACAGCTCGCAGGCGCTGGCTCGAGCCCCTCCCGACACGGGCACGGCCAGCTCTTTCAGTAGAACTCAGACGCACCCCAGCTTGCTTGCCCACTCCACCCACATTCGCACGGCCCCAGCCAGCATGGGCGATAGCTGAAACTAGTGGCCCCATCCCTACTCGCACGGTTTCTTACTTATACGGCTGAAGGTTCCAATCCCACAGACCGGAGCTCCCCGAAGAACCGTCCGACGAACCAACATACGGCCCCGGCATGATACCCGGGATACCTCCCACCACGGATTCCAGCCAATCAGTGAAAGGCGCACTGCCCGTAACAAGGTCGTTGAGCGGGCCAGAGATAGTCGAGCCGGATGGAACCGAGGATTCCGCCGCCGAAGCTACAGGCGCAGCAACGATCGCTGTTCCGATCGCCGTCCCTACGGCAAGTCCAGCCGCCACCATCGCGCCAGCGCCAACGCTGAACACAATGCCCCCAATACTCTCACGAGCAGTAGTCGGTGCGGAGTGTCGTCCCATCTGTTTCCCCTCAAGAAAAGAAATAGCGAGGCCACTCAAAAGCCAGCGAATTTCGCTAACGAAATGCGGGTGAGCAGTTACTTACTTGGTACCCCCATTATCGGCCACCGGCAGTCCCCGCGCGCCGCTTTTCAAAAAAGCCCGCCGCTGAACACTCGTCGTTCTCGCGGCGGGCTCCACTTTCGCATCTCGCGCGTGGTGTCCCTTGTGGTGAGGCTTCGGGATACAAGAGGCACTGTAACCCACTCTCTACCCATTCTCAGATATTTACCCCCCGTGCAGTTTTGCCCTCCAGTGCCCTTATACTCATTTTCACCTCAGCGTAGAAAACTCCTAAGTTTTCCCAGCGCACAACCCTTGCACGCCCGCACTCACCGCCACCTGCGCAAACAAATTTGTGTGATACATCACCAATTTCTCAGCCTCCACTTACCCGCCGAACATGCTCACCCAACGCTCATCATTTCCTCATCATGACAATCACCCCCAATAACCCCACCCGCCAAGCCGCACAACCCCAGCCCAGCGCTCTCCCCCAACCTGCCGAAGAAAACAAAAAATCGACGCCCATCGGCGTCGATCATCAAAAAGATAGAGACTCCGGCGAAGCGCCCGCGGGCACAATCCCAGCGAACCACCACAGGCGCACCACACGCCCCACAACACTGTTCGCTGCTGTTCGTCCCGAACCTCACCACAAGTTATCGGGCAGCTGAAGGGCAGCTCACACGGATGCTTCGCCGAAGCAGCGGAGGCGACAGGATTTGAACCTGCGGTCCCTTGCGAGACAACTCCTTAGCAGGGAGCCCCATTCGGCCGCTCTGGCACGCCTCCAGGTCAAGTAATCACGCATGGAACCATGGCGAATCACCATATGACCGTTCCTCATCGTACACTGCGTTCGCACCCGCACACAAAACCGCGATCGACCTCGCCCGCTAAGGTTGGAAGCATGGTTCGCTCAGATCTCAGCTCCCTCCCCGCCTACGTGCCCGGCGCCACCGTCCCCGGTGCATTGAAGCTCGCCTCCAACGAAACAAGCCAAGGCCCGCTACCCTCCGTCCTCTCCCTCATCAACGACGCCACCAGCAGCCTCAACCGCTATCCCGACATGGCTGCAGTGGACATCCGGGCAACACTCGCCGAGTTCGTAGCCCCAGGGAACTCTGACGAAGGCAACAACCTGAGCTGGGAAAACATCGCCGTGGGCAACGGCTCCTCCGCCCTGTGCCAGCAAGCAATTCAAGCCACCTGTGAGCAGGGCGATGAGGTCGTGTTCGCGTGGCGCAGCTTCGAGGCCTACCCCATCCTCACCCGCATCGCCGGTGCTGTGCCCGTGCCAGTGCCACTGGATGCGGACCTACGCCACGACCTCGACGCGATGGCCGCCGCGATCACCGACCGCACCCGGCTGGTGTTCGTCTGCAACCCAAACAACCCGACCGGCACCACCATCACCAGCGAAGAATTCGCGGACTTCATGGCCAAGGTTCCGGAGCGCGTGCACGTCGTTCTCGACGAGGCCTACCTGGAATACGACCGCTCCGGGGACGGACCGCTGGCACCATACTTAAACCTGGCGCAAGCCCTGGCCACATACTCGAACCTGGCCGTATGCAGGACTTTCTCCAAAGCCTACGGACTCGCCGGGCTGCGTCTGGGATACATGGTTGGCCACGCAGAGTTCATCGAGGCAATCAACAAGGTCGGCATTCCCTTCGGCGTGAACGCGCTCGCGCAGGCGGCAGGGGTGGCGTCGTTGAAAGCCCAAGGCGAGTTGCTGGAGCGGGTGGCGGCAACGGTCGAGCAACGCACGCGAGTCCTCACCGCGCTGGGCGAACAGGCGCCCGACCTGCGCGTGGAATCGCAGGCCAACTTCGTGTGGCTGCCCGTGGGCGATAAGGCCGGGGAGCTGGATGCTGCGCTGAAGAATGAGGGCATCATCACCCGCTGCTTTGCCGGTGAAGGAGTGCGCATCACGATCACCACCGAGGAGGAAATCTCCCGGCTGCTGCCAGCCCTAGACAAGGCGCTTGCCGCAACCGGGCTGAAGCACTAACGCCCGGCGCCCGCAAGCACTTGCCACGGCACCGCCATCCTGACCCCATACACAGCCCAGGGAGCACAAGCATGACCGCAACGACCCGCTTCGGACACCGCATCATCGAGCACACCCTGGAGGTTCCATGGGACTACAGCAACCCCGCTCACGGGACCTTCGAGCTGTTCGCTCGCGAGGTCGTGCCCGCAGGTGCCGACGACCGGCCCGCGATCGTTTGGCTCCAGGGCGGACCCGGATTCCCGGCACCCCGGCCGCTTGGGGCGGATGGCCTGTTCGGCGAAGCTCTGAACGATTACCGGTGGATCCTGCTCGACCAGCGAGGCACCGGACGCTCGCACCGAATTGACGGCGCTTCTCCCGCCGAGGATCTGACCGCCGAGCGCTTGTCCCAGCTGCGGCAGGACAATATCGTGCGCGACGCGGAAGAGTTGCGGAAATACTTGAATATCGAAAAGTGGTCACTGTTCGGGCAGAGCTTCGGCGGTTTTTGCATCACGGCCTACCTGTCGATGTTCCCGGATTCCGTTGAACGGGCTTTCCTCACCGGCGGGCTGCCGACCTTGGACAAGGGCGCCGACGAGCTATACCGCTCCACATACACGAAGCTGGCGTACCGCCACGAGCAATTTTTGCGGCAGTTCCCGTGGGCGGAGCAGCGCATCCGGGAGATCTGTGCGCACTTGGACAATTCCGATGAACGGTTACCGACCGGGGAGAGGTTGAGCTCGCGTCGTTTCCGCACCGTGGGCATTGAGTTAGGCCGTGGAACCGGGTTCGACGCCATCGGTTACCTATTACCCGAACCCGGGTTGTGGGTACGATCTGAGTGATCGAAGCATTGGCACGCAGACGGTGTCGCCTGTTCTGAACAAATGAGTACGGCGAAAGCCACTGCGAAAACGCCGAGCGGAGCCCGCACTACCTATGCTGGTACTTCCCAGTGCTAGCCGGTGCTCATTTGCCAGTGGAGGAGCGTCACTTACTCCTTCAGCTCACTTCGCACCACAGGGAACATCGGCATCTCTAGGTCGATGTCGTTTCCGCTCCTCTTACGCTCGAGGTGCTCCCTGAACTCGCGTTCGCCTCCGCAGAGCCGTTACCGCGATCAATCGTCCGACTTTTTCGAAACGCCTGGGGATGAGGGCTGCTTAGGCAATGGTTACCGCCGCCTGTGAGGGCAACCGCATGGTCTACGGCTACCGCCGCGTGAGGGAAGTGTGCAAAGCGAACGGTCTGTCGCTGGGGGAAAAATCGATTCGTACGATCATGCGCGAAGAACACCTGCAACCGAAGATGAAACGCACGAAACGCTACAGCTCGTACAAGGGCGAAACTGCGCATCACCCAGCAAATCGATGTCTGGTTGGAGACATCGACACTGTCACCAAAAAATGGCACCCACATCTCGCAAAGATATCGTTCGCAGACGGATCGTCGCAGGCAGGCGGGCAGGAAGGATCTGGTACACGATTTCTATGCCGATGCGCCAAACCAAAGACTCGGCACCGATATCACCGAGTTTCAATGCGCTGACGGCAAAGTCTTTTTTAGCCCGATGATCGACTTCCACGACAACATGCCCATCGCGTACACCTGCGCAACGCGACCAGCGGCGTTGCTGACCAACACGATGCTTGAAGCTGGGCTCGAGCAAATACAACCAGGACAACGCCCCGAACTGCACACCGACCGTGGCTGGCACTACCGCCACATCGATTGGGTTGACCGACTGACTGATATCAGTCACGACAGGCAACAATGCACACATTGCACAGAGGAGAACCCGTGCGATAACGCCTGTTTGATGGTGCCGTCCCTATCCCGGCTCGGCAACAGTGGCGACAACGCCCGAGTAGAAGGGTTCTTCGGCACCATCAAGCGCGAACTTCACGCCAGTGGAATTCGCCCCGAAAAGCACACAACCGAGGAGTTTATGAAGTATCTTGACGACTATCTGGACTGGTTCGTCTTTGACAGACTCACCACCGGACCAGACGGGCAATACACAACCCTGGCTAAACAACGAAACATAGCCAAAACGACCTAGCCAACAACACAACGGCCACCAGTGTGGTTCACAGGAAGCCCGCAGACCCCGCGTGTGAACACATTCCCGGCGAGCGCGCCTCGAGCTGGGGGAAATGAACACATCGCCCGTCTCTCGGCACTTGTGTTCACCCGCAGGGTTCGAAGAGTGAACGAATTTCCTTCGGCCCCGGAACACGCAAAAGCGGCCGGGGCTCGTAAGCCCCAGCCGCTCATTCGCGGACGAAAAGTTACTTCTCGTCGGCTTCGGTGGGTCCGGTGTCCGCATGAGCGGGATGTGGCCGTCATCCTGGAAGGCCGTCCCGGTGTCGTGGGCGCGCGCGGTGCACTTCGCCACCATGATCTACTTCGTGGCGTTCGTGGCCATCCACGTGTTCCTGGTGCTCGCCACCGGTGCGCGCGGCAACCTCAACGCGATGTTCGCGGCGCGCGAGGACGCCACGAGCTGGCTCGGCGTGGTGCTGTTCCTCATCGCGCTGGCCGTGACCGCCCTGGGGTGGTGGGCTGCCCGCGCCTCCGTGGTCGCGCCGCTGGCCAACGCGACGGGCAAGGTGTCCAAGCGCTAGTTGGGGACAACTCCGCTGCGGTGTCAACAACCCGCGGCGGTTATCCACAGCTTTCGCGCGGGTGCTTTCCGACGTCGCTTCGCCCGCCTAGCGTGCAGACCATGCACTTCACCGAGTTCGCAACCGCCGACATCGCAGTGCTCGCCGACTTCTCCCGCCCCAACGGCACCAAAATCCCCATGACCACCCCCGGCGCCATGGAACTGCTCTTCGACTAACCCCCGCAGTGTGTCCTAGAACGGGAACGCCCGAAACGCGCGCTCGATGCCGGGCAGCGCGTACTTTGGCACGCCCGCGACGTCGGCCACCGCGAGACGCCCGCCGGCACCGGACCACGACGCACTCACCACCCCGTCCACCACAACCGCTTTGCGGAAAACTCCCATGTTCCCGGGCACGAGGTGGTCGTGCATCGCCTCCGTCATGGCGAACAGACGGTCCTTGTAGCCCAGGATGTATTCGTCGAAGGCGGGCAGCAGCAGTGGCTTGCGGAATGCCGAGGCGGGGTTGGCCGGGAGGTCGTCGAGAGGCAGATACAGCCCGTCCACCTCGGGTAACCGCGACAGTGCGGCGCGGACCTCGCGCACGGGCAGCTTGGACCACCACCGCACGTCCGCTTCCGTTACGGGCCCGCGGGTGGTGACGTAGCGGCACACCACCTCGTCGACAGCCGCCTGGTGCTCGCCGTTGAACGCCTCCTCCAGACCGGGCGCGTCGGGTGCGGGCGCGAGCACCTGCCGCGACCCCACGTACGCGAGCACGCCGGAGGTGAGCAGGTACTTCCGCGACCGGTACACCGCGGCGTTCGTGGGATCAGGCACCACGCTGGCGACGATGCGCCGGTAGGCCTCGCTGTCGGCCTGGCCTTCGTCCACCACCTTCTCCCCGATCGCGTCGAGCTGGGCCCGCGTGATGCCCGCCTGCGCCGCGCGGGCGGCGAGCTGCTCCGGGCCGGGCTTGGCTAACAGCTCGGTCATCCAGCGCATCTCGCTGGCGAGGCCCAAGAACACGGTGCCGCGCATGGGGTACGAGCGCACCAGCTCCCCAGCGTCCAGACTGGCGCGCACCGCGGCGATGTCCCCGCCGGTGCGCAACGCCACCGACGAGAACACGGTTCGCTCTTGGCCCTGCATGAGCCCGAACGCGCCGACTGCCTCGGCTGGCGTTGACCAACGCTGTCCGACCAGCCCCTGCGCATGCAGCCGCGCGCGGGCTAGGGGGCGCGAGACCACTAGAGCGGGCGGCCCATGTCGGTGCGCGAAATCTCCACGGCCTTGCGGATCACCTCCGCCAGCGCGCCTTCCACGCGTACCCGCGAATCGTCGGCCTCGAGGAGGTCCTTGCGCACCTCGAACATCACAGCCAGCACGGAGGTGTTCTTGTCGTAATCCACCGGCACGTACGCCCCTGCAAACGGTGTGTTGCGTTCCACGGAAAAGCCGGCGGCGGTAAACGCGCGGTCCGCTTCGTCGGCAAGTACGGCGGGCGTGTGCACGGAGTGGGTGCCGATGCAGACGTCCGGCAGCAGCTTGCCCGGGTGTATGCGGTACTCCTCCGGCTGGTTGTTGTACGAGTGCACGTCCACGATCACCGCGCAGCCGCAGTCCTGGATACGCCCGCGCACGAGTTTGGACACCGCGTCGGCGTACGGGAAGTAGTACTGCGCCTTCAGGTCCGCGACGTCCATGTCCAACGGACGCAGCGGGTTGCCGTCGCCGAGTTTGAGAAAGATCGCGCCGCGGCCGGTGGCGTCCATGGATTCGCGCTCGTTGGAAAACCGCCCAGGGTCCGCCACGAGGCGCGAGAGGTTATTCACAATCATCCACGGCGCGCACCCGGACTGCGCAGCGGCGGCCGCGGCGAGCGTGTCGGTGTAGTCGTCGGTGACGCGGTCGAGCTCCTGCGCGATCTGCTCGTCGGTGGCGATGAAATCGGCCGCCACCTCCGCCGGGATCTCACGCGAGGCGTGCGGCACGTGGACGATGACGGGGCAGTCGTTACTCCCCTCGTGGACGGTGAAGTTCATAGTCCCGCAGGATATAGCGCTCGGGAGCTTCCTGCTTGACGACGCCACCTTCGGCCTCGAACGCCTCGAGCCAGCCCTCCATCGGGAACTGCCCCCACTTGGCGTGGAACCGGTTGGCGTTGGCGACGATGTCTTCGATGTGTTCCCACGGCGGCGACGACACCGGGTGCCACTGGTGGTAGGCGTGGGCGCCGCCGACCCACACTAGCGGGATGCGGTGGCGTTCCAGCTCGCGAGCGAAGTCGGTGTCCTCCCCGCCGTAGCCCTCGTAGCTGGGGTCGAAGCCGCCGAACTCGCGCTCGATGCGCCCCCAGGTCTCGGCGGTGAGCGCAAACGACAGCGACCAGAACAGGGCGTAGTTCTCGGCGTCCACGAGCTCGCCCGGGGCCGGGTTTGGCCGCGCCGGGTGCGGGTCGGGGTCAGTGACGCGCATTTCGCCTTCCGACAGGTACGTCACCGGCCCGGCGACGACCGCGTCGGGGTGCTGCTTGAGCGCCGAGACGTAGCGCGGCACCAGCGCGTCGGAGGCGAGGCAGTCAGCGTCCAGGAACACCAGCACTTCCGCTCCACGCTCGATGGCGGTGCGGGCCCCGAGGTTGCGCGCCGCCGCCAGGTTGGCTGGCCCCGCCACCACGTGGCTCTCCGGCACGGCCTTGGTCAGCACCTCGGCGTCCGCGAGCGCCACGGTGATGTGGTCCACCCCCATCGGCATGAGGTTGACCTGGTGGGTGAGATGGTCCCTGCGGTTCGCGTCGGCGAGGGTGACCACGCAGATCGCGGGCTGGCCTGGGTGTTCCGCCACGCCCGCGATGACCTCGGCGGCCCGGCGCGCCGCGCCCTCGGTCTGCCACCGGGCCCAGTTGGTGTCGCGGCGGCGCAGCAGCTCGGGCCACTCTTCTGGTGCGGGGAAGGCGTTTCGCACCGTCGCGAGGCCGTCGAGCACCTTCGCCCCGAGCTTCTGCTCCGCAAACGGCCGTGGCTGCGGCAGGATCACCGCGGGGGTGTCGGTGGCGGCCAGGTCCGCCACCGAGTTTTGCCCGCCCGCCGTCACCGCGATGCCGGCGGACTGCAAGAGCTCCGTCGGGTCGTCGACGTGGTTATCGCCGCCGAGGAAGGTGAACCGGTACTCGGGGCAGGCGGCCTCAACCGCCGCCCAGTCTTCTGGCGACCAGGTCGAGCCGCCCAGCCCGGCCATCACCACAACGTGATGCGGGTCGCGCTGCACTCCCTCGCGCGGGGTCAGCCGCGAGATCCCGCCCACCGCGTGCAGCCGGTCGGCGTGCGCGCGCAGGTGCTCGGGCACCGGCACCCAGTCCGGCCACGCGGCGACGATCGCGTCGGCCTGCGCGTACGCGAGCTGGTGCGGGGCATCCCCGCGCGCGCCGGGCATGGCGTGCACCACCACCGGGATACCCATCAGCCGCACGAAGGCCGCGACCTCGTTGGACACGTCTACGTAGAACGCCTCCGGCTGGTTGTCCGCCACCCACTTGGCAATCTGCGCGAACCGCGACGCGATCTGCGGTGACCCGTAGGGCGCGTAGTGCAGCGTGCCGCCGGCGGTCATGGCGCGGCCGCTGCGCAGTTCCCGGGGGGCGTCGCTGGCGTCGTCGACAAGCGGCACGTCCCCGCCGGCAGTGGAGAGAATCTCGCACTCGTAGCCCATCGCGCGCAGCTCGCGCTGGATCGCGCGGCTGCGGTGCATGTGGCCCGAGCCGTGGTGGTGGGCGTAGATCCCGATCATTGTCCTACCTTTGAAAACGCCGCCACCTGGCGGAAGATGTCCGTGTAGCGCTTGGCCGTCTGGGTCAGCGAGTGGTTGTGCACCACCCACTGCCGCACAGCTCGCCGGTCCAGCTCAAGCGCGCTTTGTATCTGCACAGCCAGCCCCGCCACGTCGTCGGCGGGGGCCAGGCATGCCGGCGAGTCCCGCAACAGCTCGCCCATGCCCCCGCAGCGGAAACCGGCGACTGGGGTGCCGCACGCCATCGCCTCGAAGGCGACGAGCCCGAACGGCTCCTCCCAACGCGGCGTGACCACCGCCACCGCGCACCCGGCAACGAGGCCGCGCAGCTCAGCGTGGGACAGCTCGCCGATCCACTCCACCCCGTCACCCAGGCGCGGCTCGATCGCCTCGCGGAAGTACCGGTGATCGCCGTTGCGCCCGGCCAGCACGAGCGGGATGCCGGCGGCCCGGCAGGCGTCGATGGCCAAGTGCGCGCCCTTTTCCGGCACGAGGCGGCCGAACCACACGGCCGTCTCGCCGCCCGGGCCCGGCTGCCACAGGTTGACGTTCACGCCGTTGGGGATGATCACCGGCTCGGACGGCAGACGCCAATTCCGCGCCGTGGTGTGGCTGACGGCGGCGAAGCGCCCGGTGCGCAGCCCGGCGGCGGTGATCGCGTCCTGGATCTCCTCCACCATCGGCGTGTGCAGCGTAGTCAGCATCGGCAACGGCTCCGGCGAGGCCTGCGAGGGGAAGATGTACGGGTTCAAGCTGTTGTTATGCACCACGTCGTAGCCCCGGGCGACCAGAAGCTGGCGCAGCTGCAGAAACGCCGCGTTTTCGCGCTCGCGCCCGCCTTCCGGGTAGGTGGTGTCGGTGGCGTCCTCCGCGTGCGCACCCCAGTCGACGCCGGGTAGCTCGAAGTCCTGAACGTTGCCGTCGGAGCCCTCGGCGGCGAAAAAATCCACGTCGTGGCCCAGCTCGCGAAGCGCCGACACCATGGTGTGGCAAAACGCCTCGAGCCCGCCGGCGTACGGCTCGCGCACTGGGTAGCGCGCAGGGCCGATGAGCGCAATGCGCAGTTTCTGCGTGCGCCGGGCCCTTGCGGCCGGTTGCGCTGCCACCGTCATTCGCTTACCACCTTCTTGTACGTCTCCTCGTGTGCCCGTCGCACCTGGGCACGTTGTTGCTCTCTGTCACCGGTGTAGGGCACCGGCCCGCGGGCGAGTAGCCGCGCCGCCGCCTGGCCGGCCGCGCGACCGTCGCCCGCCGGGTAGACCTCGACGGCCGCAGGCGTGTCCGCCTGGCCCGCGTAGCAGCCGGTATCGGGCGCGACGACAGGCACGCCGAGGTCGCGGCACATCTCCAGCCACCCTGAATGCGTTCCCCGAGTGTACGGCAGAATGCACACCCCGGCGTGCCCCACGGCGGCGAAGAGCTCGTCGTCGCTCATCGGCTCGTGCACCACCACGTTCGCGTTGCTTATCGACGCCAGCTTCGCCCCCTCATGCACATACACGTCCAACGGCACCTCCGCGGCGATGTCGGCGTAGAACTGCGCGTCCGCGACCACGTTTGAGCGCAGCGACTTGAGAAACACCGCTGCCCGGCCACTCGAGTGCACCTGCGCGGGAGTGTCGGTGATGCGCGGGTGCGGGATCACCTGCACGTTGCTCGCGCCGTAGTCGCGGGCCAGGATCTCGGCGGCCTGGTCGGTGAGGGTGATGATGGCGGACGCTGCGTCGACAAGCAGCTGCAGCCGCTCGTGGTGGGGTGCCTGGTCTTCCAGATGGGGGTTGTCCAGGTCGTGCACCGTGAGCACCAGCGGGACTGGCAGGGCGGCGCACAGCTCGGCGATTTGCGCGGGCGTGCGGTGCTCGAAGCCGAAGTGGATATGCACGGCGTCCACGTCTCGCGGCTGGTTCCAGTACTCGGCTTCGAGCGCCGGGTGCGGCCACCAGTGGCCGTCGATGTCCGGGTCCGGGAGAAACTCCACGCCCGCTGGCTGGATCGCCTGCGTATACGGGTGTTCAGCGGGGATGGAGAGAACGCGCATTCCCCTAATATAAACCTTCTCGAATACTGTGAAGCCATGTCTTTGCTCGTTGTAGTCGGCAACTGCCAAGCGGAGTCGACCCGCAAGCTGCTCATGTCCACCGGCCACTTCACCGGCGAGCGCATCGCACCGGTCCACGAACTTGAGGCGGGCGACATGGGGTGGTTTTTAGACCTCGTGCGCCGCGCCGACGTGCTAGTGACCCAGCCCATCCGCGACGGCTACCGCGGGCTGCCCGTGGGCACGCGCGAGCTGCGCGAGTTGCTGGCCCCATCGGCGCGCCACGTGGTCGTGCCGGTGCTGCGCTTCGACGGGCTCATGCCGTACCAGGCGATCATCCGCGACCCCGCGGATCCCTCGCTGAACCCCCCGGTGGTGCCGTACCACGACCTGCGCACGCTCGTGTCGGCCGCCGGCTACAGTGCGGCGCCGCAGCCGGACCCCAGCGCGTTGCGGCGCGCGGCCGCCATGTCGGTGGAGCAGATCCGGGTGCGCGAGCAAGCACACGGCGCGGTGCGCGTGTCCGACTACCTAGAGACGAACCCGGTCTGGCACACCGTCAACCACCCCGACAACGCCACGCTCGCGTTCATGGCGTCGCGCGTGCTGGATGCGCTGGGGCTCGACAGCGAGCCCGTCCCGCCTGATTACGAGATGCTCGGCGGCCTGGACGCCCCCGTGGAGGCCGCGGCGGCCGAGGCGCTCGGGGTTGCAGTGGACGGCCGCGATGTGTGGCGCGACCGCGCGGGCGGGGTCATCGACGCTGAGGAGATCCGCCAAGCCCAGCTGGAGTTCTACCGCCAGCGCCCCGCGCTCGTGCAGCACGGGCTGCAGCGCCACACCGAGCGCATTGAGAACCTAGGGTTGCTCGCATGAACCATCTCATCGTCGGGCCCGACGGCCACGGGGTGACGGAATACGCGCTGGGGCTAGCCCGCGCCACCAACGCCACGAGCGTGATCCGGGAGGAGACGTTCGGGTCCGCTCCCCTGCCGGAGGGGCCCATCCACGTCACCTTCACCGACCACCTCTTCGGCGACACCGCCGAGACCCTGCTTGCGCGCCTGGGCGACCGGCCGTTTTCCGTGAGCCTGCACGACATCCCCCAGCCGGAGGAGGGCGAGGGCCGCTACGCCCGCCGCGCTGAGATCTACCGCACGCTCGCCAGCGCCGCCGACGTGGCCGTAGTGAACTCCGAGCACGAGGCACGGTTCTTCCCGGCCGGCGCGTCAGCGCCCGCCGTGATCCGGCTTCCCATCCCGGTGATCCACGCCCCCTTCGCCCCCGAGGACGGCACCGTCGGGGTGCTCGGCTTCCTCTACCCCGGCAAGGGGCACGAGGACCTCGTCGCCGCACTGCCGGAGGCGACACTGCGTTTCCTCGGCGCGGTCTCCGCGGGCCACGAGGAGTGGGCTGACCGCCTCGTCGCTTCCGGGCGCAACGTTGAGCTCACCGGCTGGCTCACGGACGACGAGCTCGCCGGCGGGATCGGCCGCATCGCCGTGCCGGTGTGCCCGCACCGCCACTTCTCCGCCTCCGGGTCGCTGATGACCTGGCTTGGCGCCGGCCGGAAGGTGCTGGTGACGGACTCCGACTACGCCCGCGAGATCGACGCCTGGCTCCCCGGCCGCGTGACGTTGGTGGAAGAAGGTGGGTGGCGCGACGCCGTGGAGAAGCATGTGCCCGAACAGCTTGACCCGCCGCGCTACGGCTGGTCCGAGGTGGCCAATTTATGGGAGGAAGCATGGCATTCCGCTGGCCTGAAGTAAGCGTGGTCATCCCGCACTACAACGACGAGGCGTCGCTGGCCCGCGTCGTGGACGCCGTGCGCGCGCAGGACTACGCGGGCGCGGTGGAGATCATCGTCGCCGACGATGGCTCCTTAACACCGCCCGCGCTCGACGGCGTGCGCGTGGTGTGCCAGGAGGACCTGGGCTTTCGCGCCGCCGCCGCGCGCAACCTGGGCGCAGACGCGGCGCGCGGCGAGGTGCTCGCGTTCCTCGACGCCGACACCGTCCCCGAGCGAGGCTACCTATCTGCGGTGGTGCCGCACGTGGTGGGCGACCACCGGGCCGTTGTTGTTGGCTCGCGCCGCACCGGCGCGCAGGACCAGGAGCCGCAGTGGCTGACCGACGCCTGGGCTGCCACCGCCAACCTCCGCGACGCCGACCACACGTCCTGGCGCTACATCATCTCCGCGGTGCTGACGTGCTCCCGCGAGTTCTTCGGCGAGATCGGCGGCTTCGACGGCACGCTCGTCGGCTACGGCGGTGAAGACTGGGAGTTCGGCTTCCGCGCCTGGAACGCCGGGGCGACGTTCGTGCACGAGCCTGCGGCGATTGCGCACCACGAGGACGAGGATTTCGGCTCGCGCTACGACGACCCGGTAGCCGCCACCGCCGTGAAGAACGCCGAAACCCTTGCGCTGGCCCGGCGCGTCACGCACCCGCTGGCGCGCCCGGAGGGGATCATCTTTGACACCTTCGACATGCAGGTGGAAGTGCCGGAGCTCGAGGGCGAGGGCGTGCGCGACTTCGTCATCGCGGAATGGCTCAAGGCCGGCGCGTACGTGCGGGTCACGGATGTGCCGGAGCTGTTCGCGGCTGACCCGCGGGTGGGCACGGCGGAAGAGCCCGCGCGGGTAAACATCGCCGTCGGGGCGGGCTGGGCGCCGCAGGACCTCGACGCCCTGCTGGCCGTGGAATACGTGCTCTGCCCCGACGGCACCGTCGTGCGCACCGCGCGCGCCGCGGCACTAGGGATGGAGCCCGCGACGGCGAACCCGGAGGACATCGGCATGACGCCGGTGCAGGGCCCGCTACAGCTGGAGCGCTACTTCGCCGGCTGGTGATTACGGCTGCGGCGCAACCCCGGTGCGCTCGTACTCCGCCAAGATGTCGATGCGGCGCTGGTGGCGTTCCTCGTCGCTCCACGGCTGGGACACGAAGGCGTCGACAATCGCCAACGCCTCCTCCTCGGTGTGCATCCGTCCGCCGATGCCGATGAGCTGCGCGTTGTTGTGCTCGCGGGCGAGCTTCGCGGTCTCTTCCGACCACGCCAGGGCGCAGCGGGCACCCTTGACCTTGTTCGCGGCGATCTGCTCGCCGTTGGAAACCCCTTTCCGCGAGGTCAAAGGCGAAAAGCGGTTGCGCACTGATTTCCTCGCCGATGTTGGGGCGCGGGTGAGCTTTGCGGATGGTCCGCTGTATGCCGCGATCCACGAATCCATCTACGGGGGGCGTGGGCGGACAGGCCGTGCCTGGTTGGGCTGCACACCGCATCCGCGAGGAGTTTCCGCAGTTTGCCGAGTGTGCTGGTGCTGGTGCTGGTGCTGGTGCTGGTGCTGGTGCTGGTGCTGGTGCTGGTGACGAGGGTCGCATATTCCTCACCGGGGAGCACATTTGCCCCTGGCAATTCTATGAGGATCCCGCACTGCACCCCTTCAAGGATGCGGCACTGGAACTCGCGGAGTTCGAGTGGCCGCGCTCCCCGTACGATGCGGAGGTTCTACGGGAAGCAGCGCCAGTGTGCGCCGCCGCGGTCTATGTGGACGACATATTCGTTCCCTTCGAGGAGTCCTTGGCGACTGCACACACCTTCCGCGATCTGCGACCGCTGATCACCAATCGTTACCAGCACAATGGCATCCGCGAGGATGGTGCTGCGATCTTCCGCGAACTCCAGCGCCTCGCCTCTGACCACTAGAATCTGCCCATTGCATGCGGCTGCATGCGGCCCCAATCGGAGTGCCTTACCTGCTGCATTGATATCCGCTGTAGCCGTGGGTATCCGCACCTGGTCAGCAGGGCACCAGTTACCCGTCAGCCCTCCGACCAGTTACCCGTCAGCCAGTCGCCCGCACCGTCAGCTCGCACACCGCACCCAAACGCCACACACTCCTACCGCCAGTCCCCCGCACCGCCAGCCAAGTAATCACCACCCGGACGCTCACACCGCATCCACACATCACGCACCTCCCACCAACAGTCGCCCACACACCACACGCCACCCACCTCCTACGACCAGTGGATTTCCACAGCTCCAGCTCTTGTACATTCCCACTGCCCAGGCACGCTGCTAGTTGGGCTTCCAGGGGATACGGCAAAGTTCCGTTAAGCTCGGCGAGCCATTTTGGCCACGACGGAGGTGCCTCTCCTACGGGGATACCACTCGCTTCGCATGTCCTACGGGGACATCGCTTCCTTCAAATGCCCTGTATCCACTCCTACGCTTGCTTCCTGTATCCACTCCTACGCTTGCCCTACGCGTGCCTCGCCAAAACCGTCGAATCTTACTGTTTCGATTTTCTTACTGTTTGTGACCTGCAGAAACAGCAGAGCCAAGTGTGTAAACAGTAAAATTCGTCGGATCAAGCTATGTGCGACAAGCGCAGCCGTGGCTTCAAACTGCGAATTCAGAACAGACGACCCGTGGTGCCAACCAAGCAACCGGTGGTGCCAAGTAGGTCACCCGTGGTACCAACTAGGCGGAGTACGCGGGGTTAGTCAGAAGACTCGGCAGACAGGGTGAAGCCACATAGCTACGTCAGGCGGCGAAATTTTCCGTACCAAGAAATATCGCCGCACCAGTGGTGGCATTATTGGCATTTCGCCGCCACGAAGGTGGTGAAATTCCACAGCAGTTGGAAATTTCGCCGCCCATACCCTTGGCTCGCACTGCCCTCCCGCAAGCGCCACCACCAGACACCCGCGCAACCACCAAGCACCCCCGCAGGCACCACCACCCCACTAGCACAGCCCAAAGAAAAAGCCCCGGCCCTAAGCCTCAACTACAAGGCTCAGGGCCGAAGGCAAGCTTCATCCCTCTAACGTGCTCCTAAAGCACCAAGCCGAAGACCGGTACAGCCAGCAAGAACACCACGATGGTGATGAGGAACACTGCAATCACGTTCAGCCACAGGCCACCCTTCACCATGTCACCAATGCGGACATATCCGGAAGAGTAGGCGATGGCATTTGGTGGCGTCGCAACAGGAAGCATAAACGCGCACGTCGCAGCAAGGGCGACCGGGATGACCAACAACATCACGTTCATATCCTGCTCCGCCGTGAGGCCAATACCCACAGCCACGCCGCCCATGATCGGCAGGAACGTCGCGGCCGTCGCAGTATTGGACGTGAACTCCGTGAGCACCAACACCAGCGCAGCCACGGCAGCAACCAGCACGACCAGCGGCAGCGCCTCCATCGCCTTGGACTGCTCACCAATCCACAGCGACAACCCAGAGTTGCCGAACATGGAGGACAACGCCAAGCCGCCACCGAACAGCAGCAGCACGTCCCATGGCATCTCCTGCGCGTCCTCCCAGGCGATCACGCGTGTGCCCTTCTCATCGACAGGAATGATGAACATGAGCAGTCCGGCGGTCATGCCGATGGCGGCGTCGGCGATGGTGATACCCCAGCCGAACCAGTCGGTCACCAACGGGATAAACACCCAGCTCAGCGCGGCGGCCACGAAGATCACGCCGGCAGTTTTCTCCGCGCGGCTCATGCTTCCCATGTCGCGCAGCTCCTTCTGAATGAGCTGCTTACCGCCGGGAATTTCCTTCATTTCCGGCTTGAACACGGTGATGAGCACCAACCAGGCGATGACCATGAACACCACGGCGAGCGGCACGCCGACCATCATCCAGTCGAAGAAGCCAATCTCGATGCCTTGAGAGCTGGACATGTACGCGGCCATGAGGGTGTTCGGCGGGGTGCCGATGATCGTGCCGAGAGAGCCGATGGACGCAGAGTAGGCGATGGCCAGCATCAGCGCGGTGGCGAATTTCTTTTGCTTCTTCATGCCGCCGACGATCTCGGAGGTCAGGCCTAGGACGGACATGCCGATGGGCAGCATGACCACGGCGGTTGCGGTGTTGGAGACCCACATGGAGAGGAAGCCGGTGGCGATCATGAAGCCGAGGATCAGCTGCTTGGGCTTTGTGCCGACGAGCAGCACGACGCTCAGCGCGAGGCGCCTGTGCAGGTTCCACTTTTGCATGCCGAGCGCGAGGATGAAGCCACCCATGAACAGGAAGATTGTGGGGTCGGCGTAGCTTGGCGAGATGTCGCCGAAGCTGACTACCTGCGATAGTGGGAACACCACGAGCGGCACGAGCGCGGTGGCTGCAAGCGGGATGGCTTCGGTCATCCACCAAGCGCCCATGAGTACGGCGACGGCGGCGGTGAGGCGCATGGCTTCGATGGTGAAGGGGCCGCTTTCGTCATCGGGGTAGGCGGCGTTGACGAGGTCGGCGCCGTTGTCTGGGAAGAAGGCGTAGACCAGCACGGCGAGCACGATGCCGATGAACAGGCCGCGGAGCCGCTTCATGTAGTCTTTGCGCGCCTGTGAGGTGCGGTCTTTGGTCTTTGTGTTGTCTGCGTTTGAGCCGGCGGTTGTGGCGGTGCTGTTGGCGCCGGCGTGGCGCTGGTCTGTGGACGCTGCGCTGTCGCTCATGAGGCGTTCTCCTCGTTCGTCGAATGTCCGGGTTTATTTTATTTGCCTTACTTACTGATAGGAAATAAAAATTTTGCTGCTTTGGGGCCGTCTGCCCTTTTCGCGGGTAGCGGGGCGCGTGGCTGTTTGTGGCGCTGCTGTCAGGTCGCCGTTGCAGCTGTTCAGCGCGCATGCTGAGGGGTCGGCGGCATGAGTTGCCATTCGCTTTCTTGGTAGGGTGAAAACTGCTTTTTGAGCTATATTCCGTTGCCCGTGGGAAGGTGTGTTGTGCGCGATCCGCTCCGTATTCCAGGTGTGGTGAATGAGCTGCTCGCAACGTGGGAGGCCGTGCCGGATTTGTCTTTGGCGCAGTTGTGGGCGTTGCTGGAGGCGCGCGGGGTTGCCCTGAATTCTTTGGATGAGGAGGTTGTGGATGCGTTGCGCGCGGTCCGGTCGCGGCATCCGTCGTCTGTGTCTTTCTCCTCTTTGGTCGACGACGCCACCAGCCCGCCGTCCCCAGTTCTCGTGGAGGTTGAAGGGCCTGATCGGCGGGTGACGCTGGCGCCGCGGACTGTGCCGGGGAACAGCAGCGGGGGTGCTAATGAAGTGGAGCTGTGGGCGATTGTGCGCGGTCAGCGGACGATGCCGGCTGGGGTTTTCCGCCGTGGGGTACGAAGAGGTGCGCGTGCGGAGGATAGTGGTGAGGTTTCGGGCGGGGTTCGCCGCGCGATGGAAGGTGATGCTGGTCAGCTGGTGAGTTCGCAGCCGGGTTTGTGGCGGGTCGGCGAAGTGAAGCGTTGCCGTGCGGGGGCGCCGTTAGTGCTTGTCGATGAGTCGGGAGTGCCGCATCGTTTGGGAGTGGTGAAGCGCTTAACGATTGTGGGTGCTGGGGAGCAGAGCCTTACTGGAACTCGTCGCGAGGAGCTTGAGGGGCGGGTGTTTGTCGCCCGCTTGGCGCAGGATGCGGGCACTGTAGTGATTGGCTCGATTGTGGAGTGTTATCTGGCTGAGCGTCGCGAGCTGCGGACATCGACTTTGCGGTGGTCGCAGCTGGTCGCTGCCGGGGAGGGCGAGGACTTGCGGGTGCGTGGGTTGGATGGGCAGGTGCATGTTCTCGGACGCGTCGAAACCCTGCTGCGAGCGGAGTAGAGGGCTGAGATGTATCGACACTTTGCCTAAAATTTGCCCGTTTCGCGGCTCTATCGTGGCTCTAGAGGGGGCTTTAGTGTCTGTTATGGACTGCTATGGAATTGAGCAGAACACATACTTGACCTGCACAGATATAACAAAACCCCAGCTCCAGCAGGAACTGGGGAAATGCTCTCTGCGGAAGTAGAGGGATTTGAACCCCCGGATGGTTTCCCATCGCTGGTTTTCAAGACCAGTGCATTCGGCCACTCTGCCATACTTCCACGGCGCCGCCCACTCAAACTAAAGAAGCAGCGCTCCCCACACAATACCGCACAACTTGTCCCTCACCCTCGCTAGGGTGGGTGACATGACCAACGCAACAGCCAACGGCCCCAGCACCATGCACGCCATCGTCCAGACCGACACAACTGACCCATACGCGTTGACGTGGCAAGAAGCAGATCTGCCGCAGGTCAGCGATGGCGAAGCACTCATCGAAATTCACTATGCCGGCCTGAACCGCGCCGACACCCTCCAGACCCAGGGTCACTACCCACCACCGAAGGGATGCACGGACATCATCGGCCTGGAAGCTAGTGGCGTCGTCATTAACCCCAATGGCGCCACGAAACCAGACGGCACGCCATGGAACGAGGGCGACCACGTGGCCGTCCTCCTCTCCGGAGGTGGATACGCCCAATACGCCGCCGTCCCCCACGGCCAGCTCCTGCCCATCCCCGACGGGTACAGCTTGGCCGAAGCGGCCAGCATCGTCGAAGTCGCCTGCACAGTCTGGTCGAACATCATGATGACCGCCCACGTCGAGGCCGGTGACCTCGTGCTGTTCCACGGCGGCGGAGGCGGCATCGGCATCTTCGGCATCCAGCTAGCCAAGGCCCTCGGCGCCCGCGTGGCCGTCACCGCAGGCTCCGCCGCCAAGCTGGAGACCTGCAAAAACTACGGCGCGGATATCCTCATCAACTACAAGGAGCAGGACTTCACCGAGGTCCTCAAGGCCGAAGGCGGCGCGGACGTGATCCTCGACATCATCGGGGCCAAATACCTCGACGCCAACGTGCGCGCCCTGGCAAAGGACGGCCACATGGTCATTATCGGTATGCAAGGCGGGGTCAAGGGCGAGCTCAACATTGGACGTTTGCTCTCCAAACGCGGCAGCATCTCCGCCACCGGTTTGCGTTACCGCGATGCCGAAGACAAGGCACGCATCGTCCGCGCGACCATCGACAACGTGTGGCCACTGCTGGCCGATGGCAGCATCAGCCACCACATCGACCGCATCGTCCCCATCCAACAGGCAGCGGAGGCGCACAAGGCGCTGCTCGCCGGCGAGGTCACCGGCAAGGTTGTCTTCGAAGTCCCGCGCCAGGGCGGGACTGGCCAGGAAACTGACTAGCGCAGGCTCGCCACGGCGCGAAGGACCTGATCCACGTCGTGGATGGTGTTGTGGGGGCTGAAGCCAATCGCGATGGCCCCCGGCCCGCCAAGCTGCTCCGTGGCGGCGGCCCGGCGGCCAGCAACGACTCGGCCCTGGGCGCCCTCCACTCGCTCACGTTTAGCGTGCGCACCCGTGGATGCCTCCTCGAAAACGCCCATGCGCTCCAGCAGCATCGACTGACCACGCTCCACGACAGACGCCACCACACCGCTGGCCAGCAACCGCTGATCCACCACTGACGCCGGCACACCATCGACGAGGAAGCTCACCCTCGGCACCCGTGGCACCGCATCGAAACTGGCGGGCGCTAGGTCTACGTCCCCGTCCACACCGATCACATGCACACCATCCAGGCCCTGCAACCCCTCGACGAGGCGCTTGGCCAGTCCATTCATGTACCGCACCGCCTGCGGCAGGGCCTTCTCCAGACGACGCCGCCGCGTACCAAAAGCAGCGTCATCCAACTGAGCTAAGTGATCAACCGCCGCTGGCACACCCGCCAGCAAGCCCTCAGACACACCGCCAAGTTCCAACACCCCACGGGCGCGCTGCACCGATGAAGGCACAGACGATGCGGAAGAAGCCGAATCCGCGATCAAAGACAGGTCGTAGTTCGGGCGTGGGAGGGCAGCATCAAAGAGAGATGCATCACGGAACACCAATGCGCCCACGCCAGGACCGCCCAAACCCACAAGGTCCAAAGCGACCACATCCGCGCCCATCGCATGAATATCCAGGACACGATATGGAGCAGCGGCGTCAGCATCCACCACGAACAAACCACGAGACTTCGCATGCACCGTGTCCGCGATCGCCCGCACATCCGTGACAGCGCCGACGAACTCATTCGCAGCGGACACCGCCACCACGGCGGTATCGGGCGTCACCAATTCGGCGAACTGCCAGGTCGGGAGCATCCCCGAACCCAAATCCGGTTCCGCCCAGCGCACACGTGCACCGTACAGATCCGCTGCGCGCTGCCACGGCTCAATATTCGCCGGTGCGTCGATACGGGAAAGCACCATCTCCTGGCCGAGGCGCAACTTCCGGCCCATGGCCGTCGCCAATTGGTTGATCAAACTAGCGCGCGAGGCTCCCAAGATCACGCACTCAGGGCGCGAACCCATGAGATCTGCCACAGCAATCCGCGCAGCATCCACGAAACTCTCACCCACACGGCGACCCGGCGCCTCCGCACGCGAATGCGAACCCCGGCTAACCTCCACCTGCTCCAACAACGGCGAGACGCGGAAACCACGCGCCACCGCCGACGAAACACGCTCCGGAACCTGCGGATGCGACTGCGCATTCACATACGTCCACCCATCAGACAAGGACGAGTACAGGCCACGGACCGTCGGGTTATCGAACACCTTAGAGAACAACCCCTTCACTGGTTATTGCTGTTCGCACACTACAACCACAGCCCCAGCCAACCGACAGACAGCAACCACCAACGCCTCACTGTGCTCACGCACAAGCGCGCCAACGACCTACTATCCATCCCCAGCAGGGACAACGCACCACCCACAAAGATGGCACCAAAGTCATGCCGACGATACTAGTCGCCCTCGAGACAGACCACCGCCTACCAGTGGACGAGCACAATCTTCAGCCTGTCGATAAGCCCCTGCGACCCGCGCGAAGTGGCGTCGGAAAAAGAAAAAACAGAAACCACGAGTAAAATCCCCACAATGAGCCAGCCACGGAAAACCCCCGACCTCGCACGCATCACAGCGCGCACAGGAGACGGCAACGCGCCAAAAAGTCGCAGCGAGACCTTCAGCGCAGCCTGGCGCGACCTCAAGCTCGGATTCAGCCAGCGCGAACTCTGGCTCGCGCTCGGCTGGCAAGACATCAAACAGCGCTACCGGCGCAGTACCCTCGGCCCACTCTGGATCACCATCGCCACCGGCGTCATGGCCGTCGCGCTCGGCCTGCTGTACTCGCTGCTGTTCCAGCAATCGCTGGCCGAATTCCTGCCGCACGTCGCCGTGGGCCTCATCATCTGGGGATTCATCAGCGGCTGCATCAAGGAAGGCGCCGAAGTCTTCATCGCCAACGAAGGCCTCATCAAACAACTACCCAGCGCGCTCAGCGTGCACGTCTACCGGCTGGTGTGGAAGCAGTTCCTCTTCCTCTGCCACAACCTGGTGATCTGGCTGGCGCTGCTCGTGATCTTCAGGCCAGCGCTCGGGTGGGAAATCCTGCTGGTCGTGCCGGCGATGCTGCTCATCATCGTCAACGGCATCTGGGTAACCATGCTCTTCGGCATCATCGCCACCCGCTTCCGTGACGTGGCACCGCTGCTCGACTCGCTTGTGCAACTCGCGTTCTACATGACGCCCATCGTCTGGACCACCAAAACACTCAAAGAACAGGGCGGAAGCGTGGCAGAGCGCGCACGAATCGCTGAAATCAACCCGCTATACCACTACCTCGAAATTGTGCGCGCACCGATGATCGGCGAGCCGGTCGCCGCATACCACTGGTGGATCGTGCTCGGATTCACGGTCGTGGGACTCGGGCTGGCGCTGCTCGCCATGCGCAAGTGGCGCTACCGCGTGAGCTACTGGGTGTAGCTCACGCGGCGAGTAAAACCAGGTGGGCTGGCTGGTAGATCCTCACAACCGGGGCCGGGCACTGGGCATACAGACATTGGACACTAAGAAAATGGGTACTGGGAAACTGAGTACCGGGATACTGAATACTGGGAAAGCACAAGGTCACAAGGTATAGACATGGTCAGTATTGATACTTACGACGCGTGCGTCGACTTCCCCATCTTCGACGCCAAGTCGCGCTCGCTGAAAAAGGCATTCCTAGGGGTGGCCGGAGGCAAGATCGGCACCAACGAATCCAACACAGTCACGGTCGAAGCGCTGCGGGACATCAACCTCCATCTGCGCGACGGAGACCGTGTGGGCCTGGTCGGCCACAATGGCGCAGGCAAGTCGACGCTGCTCAGGCTGCTGTCCGGCATCTATGAGCCGACGCGTGGTTCCGCTGTTGTCCGCGGGCGCGTGGCCCCGGTGTTCGACCTAGGTGTGGGCATGGACCCGGAAATCTCGGGCTACGAAAACATCATCATCCGGGGGCTTTTCCTGGGCCAGACGAAGAAAGCAATGCAGCGGAAGATGGACGACATTGCCGAGTTCAGCGAACTCGGTGAGTACCTCGCTATGCCGCTGCGCACATACTCCACAGGCATGCGCATCCGTCTGGCATTGGGCGTGGTGACCAGCATTGAGCCGGAGATCCTGCTCCTCGATGAGGGCATTGGCGCCGTGGATGCGGCGTTTATGGCGAAGGCGCGTGGGCGGCTGATGGAGATGGTGGAAAAGTCCGGCATCTTGGTGTTTGCCTCGCACAGCAATGAGTTCTTGGCGCAACTTTGTGACTCTGCGCTGTGGGTGGACCACGGTGAAGTGCGCCAGGCCGGGCCCGTTGACGAAGTGGTTGGCGCCTATGAGGGACCCGAAGCGCAGCGGCACGTGCAGCAAGTGCTGAAGGATCTTGGCCGCTGGTAAATGGGCCTGTCCCCTGGCTGGAGGCTGCGCCTCGCCTCGTTCTTTGGCATCGCATGATGGCCAGAGTGCTTCCATACGATACGTCTGTCCCAAAAGTCCACCAAAGTTTTGGCTAGCCCCTCATCAAACTTTCGCCACACCTTACTGACATGCACAAACCTGGAGCATCCCCAAAGTCCTCCAAAGGTTTGGGGTTATTTTTGGACAACCCCCAATCACCTCAACCACAACAACCCCCAACCACCTCAACCACAACAACCCCCAATCACCCCAACCTCCCTGTGGAAAACCAACGTTATCCACAGGCCTGAGAATTGACGCTTCCTGAAATCCCCTATTGAGTGCGAAGATCAAACCATGGAGGGGATCCAGCCACACATCATTAATGCTCGCGAACTTTCCGCCGGGGATAGGAAGGCGCTAACACGGAAGCTCAAGAGGTCTGAAGTAATTCAGGTCGCCAAGGGTTTCTACACCGACCCGCACCTTTGGCACGAGCTCGGGAAAACCTACCAGGGGCAACTCACCCAGCAGCTCGGTCGAATCGTGCTCACAGCACGAAGTAGCGGGAATGCTCTGGTTGTCGGCAAGTCAGCCGCGCTGATCCACCAGCTTCCTGGCAAAACCGGACGCCTCAGCCAGACCATTGAGCTCGGAAGGTTTGGATGGGGTCAGAAGAACAATTCGCCCACCCAGAAATGGCGCCAGATCCCCGCACCCCACCGAGCAAACGTAGAGCTGAAGCGGACACAATTCGGTGATGTCTGGGTCAGCGGTCTTTTAGACACCTGCCGTGACCTGTCCCTATGGCACCCACTGGAGGACGCTGTGGTGGCAACCGAGTACGCGCTGAACAAAGGTCTGCTCGACTGGCAAGAGTGGTTAGATTCCGAGGCTGGCCTCAAGTGCAGGCATGGAGCACGACAAGCCAGGCAGACATACAAACTCATCACTCCGTGGTCGGAGAGCCCTCGTGAATCGGAGCTAAAAATCGCGATGTGGCAGGCGGGACTGCCTGCTCCTTACCAGCAAGCCACCATCTACGACGACACTGGCCGCATCATCGGCCGTCCTGATTTTCTGCACGAAGAGGGCATTGCCAGCGAATATGACGGCGCTGATAAATACGGTGAAACTTTCCACGAAGCCCTGCACGCTTTCCAAAAGGAACGCACTCGGGAAGCTGCGATTCAAGGTCACGGTATCCACTTCATCCGCATCAATGCCATCAACTACCGCGACGGCAGCGCCGTTCAACATATCCAGACGCTGCTGAACACCTTGCGGGACAGAGCACGCACATTAGGCACGACGCCACAGCTTCCCCGCCACCGCTGGTCTAGCCCAGGAAAGGCGTGGCGTGACTAGTTCTCTCTATCGACCGCAGGTGAACGGTATTGTTCGGATTCCTCCGGTATCCGCTTCTCCACGACGGGTAGGAGCTTCGTCAGGATCGACTTGATCGAAAGCACACCAGAATAGGCTCCGTTTTCATCGATCACTACCGCGATGTGCTCCGACCGCTCTCGCATGCGAGCAAAAGCCTCGTAGACAGGAGTGGACTCGGTGATCGTCATGACCTCACGCACATGTGGGCCGATCTGTTCCTCAGCATCGGCTAGCAGTACATCGCGCACATGAACGATACCCATGGGTGCTGCTGGTGTACGGTTCCCGCCGCTGGATGACGCCACTGGATTCCCACCACCGGCAGCATCGCTGGCTCCAGTCACGTCGGCAGCACCAGCCACGCGGACAGCACCAACACGGTCGGAACCACTAACGTCGCCAGCAGCACCGGCCACGAGGATTCGCTTGTAACCCGTCTTCTGGCTCACAGCGCGCACCTCGCCCGCCGTCGCTCCCTCGGAGACAGTAGCCTGCGGACGCGCCGCGCCCGCGATCTCCGCGACAGTCATGTGTTGCAGCTCAGCCACACCGGAGATCTGCGTCTCGAACTCCGGCGCCAACGCACCGGCATTCGCCGACTGCTCCACCAACGCGCGGATCGTATCAATATCGCGACCTCCCACAGCCGCACGATCCACCGGCTCCACGCCCGTGGCTTTCACCAGCTTGTTGGCCATCACATTGACGAACTGCAGCAGCGGCTTCACAAGCATGATGAACCCACGCGCTGGCATGCTCACCAACTTCGCCGACCGCTCAGGGTGCGCGATCGCCCAACTCTTCGGCGCCATCTCTCCCACCACGAGGTGGAGGAATGTGACGAAGACGAGCGAAAAGACGAAACTCACCGTGCCAGCAATCGCTGCGGGAATACCCCATTCCTGCAGCTGCGGGCCCAGTGCATGGTCAACCGCCGGCTTGGTAACCGCACCGAGCGCAAACGTGCAGACCGTGATACCAAGTTGCGCACCCGCGAGCATCACTGTCAGCTCGTTCAAACTTCGCAGTGCGGCCCGCGCCGAGCGCGATTCCCCTGCCTCTTGCTCCAGCCTATTGCGCCGAGCGGCGAGCAGGCTGAACTCGACGATCACGAAAAAGGCGCTGGCCACGATCAGTGCGCTGGTCGCTAGCGTCACGACGATTCCATTCATCGGTCGCCCTCCTTCCGCTCGTGAGCTGCATCTTCCTCAGCGTGCTCTGTCACCCCAGAAGCTCGCTCTCCCGCCCTGGACTCTCGCTCTGACGCCTCGGACTCATCCGCGTCCTCGGAGGCAGGCCTCTCGCTGAGCTCCACCCGCACCTCAGCAGGCACGAAGCGATCCACCGACAGCACGGTCAGCTCCAGCTCCCGGTGCATCTGCTCATCCTCGACGAGTTCGCGCGGATCCACTGGCAGGTTCACGCGCACGGTCTCACCGGCGCTCGGCAGCTCACCGACCTTGGCAATCACCAAGCCAGCGAGTGTCTCCACATCAGCGACCTCCGGCAGAGCATGGCCAATCGCCCGCTCCACCTCATCGAGGTGCACATCCCCGTCCATCGTCCATGTGTTGCCACCGTGGCTGCTGATATCCCGCTCGGTGTCCTCATCGTGCTCGTCGTGAATCTCGCCAACGAGTTCCTCCGCGAGGTCCTCAAGAGTAATCACGCCGGTAAAACCGCCGTATTCGTCAATGACGCACGCCAATTCATTCTCGGTGGCCTGCAGGTGTTCCAGCGCATCCGTCAACTGCATCATTTCGGGCACGACAAGTGGTTGTCTCATCACTTCCGTCACCGGAGTGTCTGCTGGCGTCGAATCGGAGAGCACATCACCGAGGTGCACCACGCCGAGTGGCTGGTCGTCCTCAGCGAGCACAGGGTAGCGGCTGTGCTCCGTGGCCATGCGCTGGCGGATCTCAGCGACAGTAGCGTCCGGCGCGACCACGCCGACCTGCGACCGCGGGATCATGGCATGCTCCACATCGCGGTCGTGGAAGTCCAGAATGCGATCCAGCGTGACGGACAGCTCCGGTGGCAGGTCGCCGGACTCTGTGGAATCGGCGACGATGCGCTCGAGGTCATCGGCGGTTGCGGTATCGTCTGGCTCCTCCACTGGTTGGATGCCCACGGCCTTGAGCAGCGCATTGGAGGACCAGTCGAAGAACGCAATCAACCAGCCGAACAGAGCGAGGTAGATGTTCGTCGAGCGTGCGAGGCCTTTGGACAGGGGTTCGGGGATCGCCAGCGCGAGGTTTTTCGGGTAAAGCTCGCCGAAGATCATCTGCACGACCGTGGCGATGAGCAGTGCGCCGACGGTACCGACGGCGATGGCTGTGCCCTTGGACACGCCCGTCTCCCCGAGGAGGGTGCCCAGTGCCGCGCCGACCATTGGTTCGGCGACATAGCCGACCATCAGGCCGGTGACGGTGATACCCAGCTGCGCTCCGGAGAGCATGAAGCTGGTGCGTTGTGTGACTTTGAGGGCCCGCTGCGCTGATTTATCACCGGCGTCCGCTTGGGCGCGCAGCCGTGCGCGGTCGACGGACATGAAGGCGAATTCTTGGGCGACGAAGTAGCCATTGGCCGCGATGATGAGGCCAATGATGAGGAGTCCACCGAGAAGCAGCAGAATCGCTGATGTCAGGCTCATGCCGTTCCCCCATTCCCCCGAATTGTGCGAACGACGCCAGCAGGTGCGCTGTTATGGCGTGTCGATGAGATGTGACAGCTTTTCTGACAACAATGTGACGGGTCTTCAGAGCCCGTCGCGGATTCTTTCTTATTCGGCATGGTGCGTATTTTAGCGAATATTTTATTCAGGTGTTGCCGGGGTCTGAGGGGGTGATCTTTGTAGTACAGAGCATGCGGGCAGCGCCACCGTCCCAACGGGGGTTAGACTCGGAAGGCGTAACTAGTTTCGAAACACTCAGGATTCTCACGTGAGCGATAACACCGCCAGCAACGCCTACAACACCAAGGCCTGGTACCAGCACTACACCCCATGGACCGCGCACGAACTGGACCTAGACGATCCAGCGCAGAACGAGCGCGGCAGCACCCTCGTGGAGATCTTCGAGAACGCGGTCCGCGACTTCCCCGATCGCGCCGCCTTCACCTTCTTCGGAGTGCCGACGACTTACAAGGAGTACGGGGAGCAGGTCACTCAGACCGCGGCGGCGCTGAAGAAGGCCGGCGTGCGCAAGGGCGACTACGTGGCGGTCGTGGCACCGAACAGCCCGCAGACGCTCATCAGCTTCTACGCCGTGCTGACCCTGGGTGCGATTCCCGCCCTGCACAACCCACTCTATACAGCGTCTGAACTGCGCATTCCTTTTAACAACCACAAGGCGAAGGTCGGCCTGTTCTGGGAGAAGGCCAATGGCGTGGCGCAGGAATTGAAGAAGACGACGCCACTGGAGACCGTCATCAGTCTCTCCCTCATCGACAGCATGCCGACCGTCCAGCGCATCGCCCTGTCGCTGCCACTGCCGATCCCTGCACTAAAGGCTGCCAAAAAGAAGCTCTCCGGCCCTACCGACGGCTCCATCAAATTCAAGGAGTTCGTGAAGACGGGACGCGGTGGCGTCGTGCGGAAGGAGAGCATTGAGCCGCAGGACCCGGCTCTGATCCTGTACACGTCGGGAACGACGGGCACGCCGAAAGGCGCGCTGCTGTCGCACCGCAACCTCGTGAGCAATCTGCTCATGGGCATACAGTGGGTCGAGGGGCTCGGCGAGGGCGGGCGCGAGGAAAAGATGCTCGCCGCGCTGCCAATCTTTCACGCATACGGCCTGACCATGAACATCACGCTCGCGCCGGCGGTCGGTGGCACGATCCAGCTGCTGCCCGCGCCGGAGATGGACCTCATTATGGACATCATGAAGAAGGACTGCCCGACGTGGCTGCCCGGCGTGCCAACACTGTACGAGAAGATCATGGACGAGGCCGAGGAGCGCGGCGTGTCCATCCAGGGCATCCGCAGCTCCTTCAGTGGCGCGTCCAGCCTTCCTGCTGCGACCGTGAAGCGCTGGGAGAACCTCACCGGCGGTCGGATCGTGGAAGGCTACGGGCTGACCGAGACCTCGCCAATCATCTCCGGCAACCCCATGGGCAAGGGTCGCGAAGGCTACATCGGCGTGCCCTTCCCCTCCACGGAAATCCGCATCGCAGACCCGGAGGACCCGTCGAAGACCCTGCCGGATGGCGAGGCGGGCGAGCTGCTCGTGCGCGGCCCGCAAGTGTTCAGCGGCTACCTAGACATGCCAGAGGAGACTCAGAAGGCCTTCTACGAGGATTGGTTCCGCACAGGTGATATGGCCGTGATGGAGGCGGACGGCTACCTCAAGATCGTCAGCCGCATTAAGGAAATGATCATCACCGGCGGATTTAATGTGTACCCGGCCGAGGTCGAGGCCGCCCTAGTGGAGCACGATGCCGTTGAGCAGGCTTCTGTGGTGGGTGTGGACAAGACAGATGGCTCCGAGCAAGTCACTGCTGCAGTGGTTCTGGCGAAGGGCCGCGAATTGACCGAGGAACTCATCGAAGAGCTCAAGGAGCACTGCCGAAAGTTCCTCACCCGCTACAAGGTGCCACGTGCGTTCGAGCACTTCGAGGAGCTGCCAGCTGACCCACTAGGGAAGGTACGCCGCGGCTCGGTTCGGGATTTGGTCCTCGAGCGACTGAAGAAGTAGCGCGGGAACCACGGGCACGAACGGGTGGCCAGCGCATGCCGAACCAGTGGCGAGCGCGTGCCGATCCCCTGAGCCGCCGCTAGACGGTGGCACACTAGTGGCATGCCTTTGAAGCGTTCGGACAGTATCGCCGCCGTCATCGTCACGCACAATCGCGTGGAACTCCTCGGAGATAGCCTGCGCATCGTTGCCGCCCAAGCCGGCGTGACAGTGGACCACATCATCGTGGTGGATAACGGCGCCGACCCACGGGTCGAGGCCCTGGTGAATGAGGTCGCCGGTGAGCGCGCGGTCTACCTTCCGAGCCAGACGAACCTTGGCGGCGCTGGCGGCTTTGCCTACGGTTTCCTCACCGCGCTGTCCCTCGGCGCGGACGCCATCTGGTGCGCAGATGACGATGGTCGCCCCGCCGACGAGTACGTCCTGAGTACCCTGCTGGACGTCGCCGAACGCGAACAGTTAGACGAGGTATCTCCCGTCGTCTGCAACATCGATGATCCAGGCCGCCTGGCATTTCCTCTCCGCCAGGGGTTGGTGTGGAGGCGTCACCTCTCCGAACTAGAAGGAGACTTCCTGGAAGGCATCGCCTCCCTGTTCAACGGTGCTCTCATCAGTGCGAAGGCGATGGAGATCATCGGTGTTCCCGACTACCGCCTATTCATCCGCGGCGATGAGGTGGAGTACCACCGCCGCCTGGTTCGCAGCGGCCTGAAATTCGGTACGGCATTGACGACCGCCTACCTCCACCCAGACGGTTCTGATGAGTTCAAGCCGATCCTCGGCGGCAAGATGCACACCCAGTATCCGGACAATGAGTTCAAGCGCTACTTCACCTACCGCAACCGTGGCTACATCATGAACCAGCCCGGCATGCGCAAGCTACTGCCGCAGGAATACGCGCGCTTCGGCTGGTTCTTCCTAGTGCAACAGCGGGACGTCAAAGGCTTTAAGGAATGGCTCTCTCTCCACGCGAAGGGGCGCAAGGAGCGCTTCGAGCGACCATAGGATCTCCACTTAGCGCGCAGCCAATCCGTACTGCTGGATGAAGGATTCCATCCGGGCCGGCCAGGACTCCACATCGGCAGGGGTCTCCGCGACCTCCATCGTCGCGTTCGGCAGCGCATCCAACAGTGCCTCCGCGCTCCACATCGGGTGAGAGGGATCCTCGATCCACGCCAAGATGAGCACCGGCAAATCCAAATCCTTGAATTGCTCCGGGTCAGGAAGATCCGTCATGCTCGCGCCCCGATAAAGCTTCGGCAGCAGTTCCACATCCACGTCCGGATCAGTCTCCGGGCGGTCTGGCGTCACCGCTGGGGGCAAAGAAGACGCGGTGGACGCTTCACGGAACATGTCCATCCCGTGCTGCTCCACCATGTCCGCGAAGCGCCGGTACTGGTAGGACTGCGCCTGGCGCGCATCCCAGATTGTCGGCGGGATGCACAAGATCAACCCGGAGAAGCGCTCTGGATGTTCCAGCGCAGCGGTCAGCAGCGTGGCCGTGCCCATGGACTGGCCAATGCCCACGACCTTCGGCTTTTCACCTCGCTGCCCCTCAGCCCCCTCTTCCCCAGGAAACACCTGGTCAAGAACCTCCAGCAGCACCTCCGCCGTGCGCGGCCACAAGAAATCCTCGGCAGTTGCCTCCGCCACGGAAGGCACGGTGGACTCGCCATGCCCTGGCGCGTCGTAGCGCAGCGCCCGCACACCGCCGATCGTCGCGGTGAAATCCAGTTCCAGTAACACATCGCGGGCGCGAGAACTCGTCAGCCCGTGCGCCTGCACTACGGGTACACTGCCACGTTCGCGCACGTCATACGCGATTTCTTGGCCGTCCTGCAGGGCTATCTTGGCGCTCACGAGTTTTTCCTTCTCCTCAATATCTCCGTAATCCTTCGGAAATATCCCGACCTTAGTTTAGGACTTATGCGACTCACGACGGTACACAACATGGATCTCCGGTCCGGCATGGTTCTGCGCTATGACGTTACAGCCCAGCCGTACAAGACCAAGCTCGCACCACCCATTTCCTTCGACCAAAAGCGGCATTGCGAGCTGGGTCCTCGCCCCGGCTCCTGGATGGCCGTCGCCTTCACCCTGCCCGTCGCAGCGACCCCCCAAGAGATTGAAAACGCGTGGCTGCAAGTCATCCAGCGCCACGAAACGCTGCGCACCCGAGTGGTCAACCCGGAGGATCCTGAGCTGGAGATGCTGCACGTAGGCAAGGGCGCCTGGTCCACTGCGAAGCTCTCCCCGCCCCCTCATCAAACTGCAACGGACCTGTTCACCCCGGCGGATCCGCGGCACATCCTGCGCGAGGTCTTCGATGAATCCTGCAACCCTTTCGCCACGCCAAGCCACCAGCTTTGCGTCGTCGACCACACAACGGAGGCCACACCGGCAGCCGTGAGCATGGCCGGCGAGGGTGACCTGACACCAGACCGTTTCACCGACGCGACGGTCGTCATCGGCCTCGATCACTGTCACTCCGATGCATGGTCCCTGCTGGTTCTCATCCGCGATTTCACCGCGCTGCTGCACGCAATTCAGGCGGAAGACCCGACGGTCGCCGCCCAGCACCGCGCCCTGCCACCAGCCAATTCCTTCGGGGAGCACTCGCGCGACCTGCTCTCCCGCCCCATTGCTCCGAAGCCCGTGCAACAGGCGTGGAAGGAGATCATGGAGGAGACCGGCGACATGCCAACCTTCCCGCTGCCACTCGGTGACCTTTCCGAACCGCGTGAGCAGGTGGTGGAAATCCACGACGTTGTGGACAAAGAGGGTCTGGCGGCGCTGGAGGCCTCCGCACAGGAGCGGGGCGTGCGTCTGCTCGGGCTGGCCGTCTCCGCCATGGCGCCGTTTTCCGCCGTGTTCCCTGTTCATTCCCGACGCCAACCATTCACCCCGTCCGGAACATGGGCGCAAGCAATGGGCTGGTTCATCACCAACTCTGTCATCCGCTGCGAATCCAGCGATCCTCACGACGCAATGGCCGCCGTGAAGGAGGCGATACAGCTGGGCTCCTACCCGCTAGCACCACTGCTGGAAGAGTATGGCGGCATGCCGCATACAAAGGGAATGCTGGCGGTAAGTTGGCTGGATAACCGCAAGCTGCCCATTCACGTGGACTCGTCGCTGGCGCCGCAGCACGTGTCCGCGGAGATCAAAACCAATGGTGTGATGCTGTGGTTCGTGGTCAATGATGATGGCCTGCACCTGCGCGTGCGCTACCCAGATACGCCGGAAGCCCGCGAAAATGTCGCGGGCTGGTGCGCCTCTGTGTGCCGGACGCTGCAGGAATACGCGGGAGTGCGGGTAGCTGCTTTGCTGTCTGGGGGTAGCTAATTAGCTGTGCGAGGTAGCTGCTTAGCTGCGGAAGATGAGGAACTTCTGGATGAGGAAGTTCAGCACCGTCGCCGTGCCCTGCGCAACGACGAAGCTAATCAGACGCACCCAGAACGGATCCCATCCCCAGTCACTGAGGATCGGGATGCCCACCTTGTTGTACAGCAACCACTGGACGGCAAAGGTCACAGCATAAGTCGCCATCGTGATGGCGAAGCGATTGAAGCTCGGTTCTGCCTGGAAGGTCCAACGCCGGTTAATCAGGTAGGCAGTTAGGGTGCCGAGGATGAAACCACAGGTCTTGGCCCAACCATCGGTGAAACCAAAGGCGAAGGTGAACAGGGCGGTGGCGCCGAAATCAACGACCGCGGAGAAACCACCGACCAGGATAAAGCGGATCAGCTGCGTGTTCGTACTGTTCTGCGCGCGCTGACGGGCTTGATCGTGGGATGTCGTTTCGCTCATGATTGTCTTTCAGTCTCGGTCGGGGCAATAACCAGAGGCAGCCGGCTCCCCAGTTCTACAGCTGCTTAGCGGGTTGCCTCTCCCGCACCCCACGGAACGTCCACAGTTTGTTGAAGAGGAAATTCGCCGGTACGGCAACCATCACGCCGATGAAGTTACCCCAGTACGCGCGTGTCCTCAGACCAGTGGAACCATCGAAAATCTCCGGCGGCAGCGCGAATGGGGACTCCGGATTCACCAGCGCCGTGGACACCAGCAACGTGATGATCAGTCCAAACACGCCCACAGCCATGAAGCGCGGCAGCTGAATCCACCACTTCTGCTTCTCCATGCCGGCGAAGGTCCAGTAGCGATTCAGCACGAAGTTCCACAAGTTCGCGACAACGAAAGCCACCACAGAAAACACGTGATACCAGCGGATATTGAACTGGGTTCCCAGCAGATTGGCGAAGACATCCAATTCGTGGAAATCAAACCCCGCATCCGCGATCTTCTTGCACACCACGAACACGCCCTGGTTAACCAGGAACCCGGACGCGCCGACCAGCCCGAAGCGCAGGAACTGGCGAGCAATACGCTTACTGCGCTGCATGGCGCTGTTCTCACGCGCCCGCAAATCATCGTCTTGCAGGTTCGCGGCCTGCACGTCATAGCCACGCGTCGGCTCGGACGCCGGTTGGCGGGAGGTGGTATCGGTCACGGGGTCTCGCTCGGTCGGGGATGTGGTGAGTGAATCAGAGAATCAGGATACGCCCCCAAGAGCATCTTCTGGAACATCCTCGCGCGCGTTGTTCCTCACAGTCTGCTGTGAATGTGCCCTACGCCCACACAGCATCAACTCCCGCACTCCACTAACGCTGCAGCAGGAAGCGGTACATCTCGAGCCGTTCAACCATGGAGCACCGCGGCACAAGCGGCGTCGGCTCACCAGCACGTGCCTGCCACCCATCCGCGCCCGCCAGCGCCAGCAAGCGCCCCGTCTGCCGCGACAGGTCCTTAATATCCGACGCCACCAGCCCCTCGCCCGGACACGTCGCCTCCATGAAAGACTCGCTGACCCGGTCCACCTCCACGGGATCCACCAGTGTGGACAAAGCGATAATCCGCGCCCAGGCAGCCACTCTCCCCAGCGCATCCTCCTCCACGGGCGCGTCCGCCAACAACTCAGCCGCGTGCTCAGACACATTCGCCGGCCGCTCCAAATCCAAAGCCTGGAGCAAAGGAACGAACTCGAAAAGCTCCCCCTCCTGGAGCAGTTCCCGCAGCTCAGGCTGCACAAAGGAGAGAACCTCCTTCACCGTGTCAGCCCCCGCGAGGGCGATATTGATCTCACTCACATTCACGGATGCAGGAATCCCCTTGGGGTGCAGCAGCGTGGCGTCGGACAAAGGGACACCATTGCCATCCACAGCGGGCAGAAACTCCGCGGTGAGCAACACGGGATCCTCGGACATCTCGCGCTCCGCCAGCGCCTCGCCGGCAACCACGTCCGTGACCTGGAGGAGGAAGCTGAACTCGCCAACCCGCAGCTGCGCCACGCCCCCGCGGCCCAGAGCCTCCGCCACAGGTGTACCGCTACTGCGAACGCCCAACAGCTGCTCGGTGGGGCCCAAGGCACCCGGCGCATAGCTTGCGGAGCGGCCACGGCGAGTAGTGCGGAACAGCCAAGAATCCGGCAGGTCAGGCCATTCATAAACGCACAAAATGGCCTCCACCAGATCCGCAATGGACAGCGTGGAACTCACGGACATCAAACGCGTGAAGTGGCCAACGCCATCGACCGCATGGTCAACGCTGAGAGTGAGCAGACTCTGGCGCCGTGGTGCTTGGTGGAACTGCTCGCGCCGGACTGGCCCGTGGCGGTTGAGGTCGGTTTGGGTCAGATTGTGGTGGTTCTGCCCGTTGTGGGGCGGGCTGTGTTGGGTCACGCTGTACTGATTCCCGGTTTGGTTGCTTCGATCAGTCGCTTTTGCCCCGACCGCCGAGCGCGCTGGAAACGCCACAACATTGCCGGCGTGACGGGCCGAACCGTTGGCATTCGCAGGGAGCGCATTCATGGCCTTCAGGTTAGTGGCGCTGGGAGGAGTTCGCTGTGTGAAGAATCCACAGAGCCGAGTCGGCGAGCGCGGGTCTTGTCGAAAGACTGCCACTGATCCAACCAAATACGCAGGCCGCGGGCGGTTGACAGCGCGGACGCAATAACTGCTGCGGTGGCAGGATCGTGACCCTCAGGAACGCGTCCAGGCACCGGCTGAATGTTATCTATCTGCCCCCAAGCAGGTTGCTTCTTACCGGGCTGCAGGCGTGCAAAATCCTTCTTGGCTCGGTCGATCGCAGCGCGTGCATTTCCTTCGATGGTGCCCTGATCGAGGATGACAGGTTGTGGTGGGGAAGGATCTGCTGGTGCAGATGCCGGTTCGGAGTCGGTAGGAGATGCTGCCCTCATGATCCTCAGAATCTGCTCTGCGGTCGTACCTTCCGCCGGGAGAACCGGGTAGCGCAACAGAGTTCGCAGTACTTCTGCGGGAGTGTGGCGTTCGTCGATCCACTCCGCACCTGCTGCAAAGCCCTGGATCCCTGTCTCCGTGACCAACCACGCTCCAGAGAAGTCGCCGCGCGCGACCTCCGGATCAGTCTCTACCTGCCACACCGCAGCCGTGAAGCTATCGGGCTTGGTGGTGCTGGCGGTGCTGTCTGTGCAGGTGTCATCATCAGAGCTCTTGTTGTTAGAGAGCTCATCGCTCTTGGCTCCGTCATTTTCTTCGCCGCCTCGGGTATTTTCAACGCCTCCACCAGCCGCGATCGCAACAACCATGATCGGGTCGAAGAGAACCCCACCAGCAGCGGTGGCTGTGGAATCCTTCGTGGGTTCTGCAGTGGTATCGGTGCCCGGCGCGGTGTTCTGGCTCATGGTCACTCAGTCTAACGTTCCTAGCCGGACGAAACCCGCGGACAGGCTGCGCCCGGCGACTTTCAGAGCTCAAGGCTCTGCTCCAATTCAATTCTGCTGCCGACCCCACCCCATATCTCTGGTTCTGCTACCGGCACCGCCCCATTTCCCGGGTGACTGACATGCCTATACATGGCGCCTGTCCAAAAAGTCCTCCAAAGATTCGCGGACGTCGAGCTCGGGGCAAACGCATAACCGCCTGAACTGCGCTTATGCTCGCCGTCCAAAAAGTAGCCCAAAGGTTTGGGGGTATTTGTGGACACCATCCAAGAAGGACCTGCCTAAGAACCTACTCTCAGTCATCGAAGACGAGCGCTGCCGTGCCCGCCACGAAGTTCACCGCACCCCAAGCCGAGTTCGGATACTTCATGCCATGTTTGGACAGCTTTCTCACTGCCCACCTGTCGAAACTCACGGTTGCCCAAGCCGATGCACCGAACAGCGCGATCACACCTACCAGCACGCCAGCACCAATGAGCCCCCTCTTCACAGGATTATTCTCTGCAGCCACTCCCGAATCAGAAGTCGATCCCTGTTCGCTCGCCCCTTGATCAACAGCTTCTTTGGCCACCGCTTCTTTTGCGACTGCGCCTTGTTGATCTGCCTCCTGTCCAACCTCCAGCTGATCAGACTCCAGCTCAGGGCTCTCTGCCTGCTGGAACGCGTTCTGATTAGGCGTTTGCTGCTTGACCTCAGCTCCTTTGGCGGCCTCCAGAACAAAGAGGCCAAAAGATGCAGCGCAGCCGATGACTTGAACAAAAATCCTGCGCGCACCCGGCGCCATGAAATCCTTCGGTGCGTAGTAAAACGCAGCAAGCAGGGCTACCGAAGCAACCTTGAGGGGCGTCGCGTTCTCCTTACTTATCTTCTCTTTGTTCACCGCGGATTTCGCCTGGTTCGGCATCGTGTTTTCATCCATGCCCACTGTCTAACACGATCCCTGGTCAGGCGCAGTACCAATGCAGCATGCCTATCCCAGCGCTAATGCCCAGCGTCACCAACCCATCCAGCCCAGCGCCACGCCAGCGCGCCAGTACCACGCCAATGCATCACCCCAGCCATCACACCCGACCGCTAAGCTCAACACCATGGCAGTGTTTGACTTCTTCACCCGTAAAAAGCGCAGCAAAACAGATGAGGAAAACCTCGCGGCTCCCGTACGCGTCGGAGGCATCGGTGAAAACTCCACATACGAAGCCGCGGAGCGCACCAACCTGCCCCTCTCCCCTTTCATGACCAGGCTTTTTGCGCAGGAGCTACCCATTATGGACAGCACCTCGCGGCGTCGAGTCATGGACATCCTTAAGAACTGGGACGGTGAGACGATCGAAACGGTCAACGACCTCCCGCAAGAAATTCGCGACATGATGGACCTCTACTAGCCGGATACTCGCCGGGGCCGCACCGCGCGTGGCACAAAACGGCGGCGAGAAAGCGGACTAGGCTGGAACGCATGACGATGCCAACCAGCATTAAGACAGAAACCAAGACCCTCACCGGCTGGGGTCGCACCCAGCCGTCCACTGCCGAGGTCCTCTCCACCCCAGACGTGGAGCTGATCTCCGCTGCAGTCGCGCAGGTCGCAGACGATAACGCTGACAAGCCTGATCACCTCAAGCGTGGCGTGATCGCCCGTGGCATGGGGCGCAGCTACGGCGACCCAGCGCTCAACGGCGGTGGCCTAGTCATCGACATGCAGGCTCTCAACCACATCCACAGCATCGACCCAGACACGGCGATCGTGGACGTGGACGCCGGCGTGACCCTCGACCAGCTGATGAAGGCCGCCCTCCCTTACGGCCTGTGGGTGCCGGTCCTGCCGGGCACCCGCCAGGTGACCATCGGCGGCGCCATCGGGCCGGATATCCACGGCAAGAACCACCACTCCGCCGGCTCCTTCGGCAACCACGTCGCCTCCATGGAACTGCTGGTGGCGGACGGACGAGTGCTGCACCTCGAACCAGAGGGCTCCGCCGATGACCCGGATGGCGAGCTCTTCTGGGCGACCGTCGGCGGCATGGGCCTGACCGGCATCATCCTGCGTGCGCGCATCAAGATGACTCGCACGGAGACCGCCTACTTCATTGCCGATGGCGACCTCACCCAGAATCTCGACGAGACCATCGAGTTCCACTCCGACGGCTCCGAGCACAACTTCACCTACTCTTCAGCGTGGTTCGATGCGATCTCGCCGGAGCCAAAGCTCGGCCGCGCAGCGATTTCCCGCGGCTCGCTGGCGACGCTCGACCAGCTCAAGGAGCTGTCCCCGAAGTTGGCGAAGCAGCCGTTGAAGTTCAACGCCCCGCAGCTGATGACCGTCCCGGACATCTTCCCGAACTTCACGATGAACAAGCTGTCCATGATCGCCATCGGCGAGCTGTGGTGGTTGAAGTCCGGCACCTACAAGAACAAGGTGCAGAACCTCACGCAGTTCTACCAGCCGCTGGATCTCATCGGCGAGTGGAACCGTGGCTACGGTTCCAAGGGCTTCCTGCAGTACCAGTTCGTGGTGCCGACGGATGCTGTCGAGCCGTTTAAGCAGATCATTAAGGATATTCAGAAGTCCGGCCACTACTCCGCGCTGAACGTGTTCAAGCTGTTCGGCGAGGGCAACCGCGCCCCGCTGAGCTACCCAATGCCGGGCTGGAACGTGTGCGTGGACTTCCCGATCAAGCCGGGTTTGGGCAAGTTCCTCGATGACTTGGACAAGCGCGTCATGGAGTTCGGCGGCCGTTTGTACTTGGCCAAGGAGTCCCGCACGTCTGCGGAGAATTTCCACAAGATGTACCCGGGCTTGGAGGGCTGGTTGCAGACCCGCCGCAATATCGATCCGACCGGCGTGTTCGCTTCCGATATGTCCCGCCGCCTGGAACTCTAACCCGACCCGAGCTCAAAGGAGTTTTTCATGATTAATGCTTGTGGCAAGCCTCAGTCCATCCTGCTGCTCGGCGGCGCGTCCGATATGGGCCTGGCCGTGGTCGAGGAGTTCCTGTCCCGCGGCCCCGCCCGCGTCGTTCTTGCTGCCCGCGAGGGCGAGTCTTTGGACGACGCCACTAGCCGCCTGGAGGCCGCCGGTGCCTCCAGCATCGAGTCCGTTGCTTTCGACGCCACCGATTTCGATTCTCACCCTGGTGTCTTCGATGAGATTTGGTCGAAGGGTGACATTGACCTAGCGATTGTTGCTTTCGGCATCCTTGGCGATAACGAGGAGCAGTGGACCAACCAGAAGAGTGCTGTGCTGGCAGCCCAGGTGAACTACACAGGCGCGGTGTCCGTGGGTGTGCTGACGGCTGAGCGGATGAAGAAGCAGGGTCACGGCCAGATCGTGGTCTTCTCTTCCGTTGCGGGTGAGATGGTGCGCCGTTCGAACTTCGTCTACGGCTCCTCGAAGGCTGGCACCGACGGCTTCTACCGCATGCTGGGCGAGGCTCTGCGCGGCACCGGCGTGAACGTACTCACGGTTCGCCCAGGTCAGGCTCGTACGAACATGACCAAGGGCCTGGACGATGCGCCGTTGACGGTGAACAAGGAGGATGTTGCCCAGGCCATCGCGAAGGCTGTGGACAACAAGAAGACCCTGATTTGGGTCCACCCGCTGTTCCGTCCGATCATGCTGGTACTCAAGCACTTGCCGCAGTTCGTGCTGCGCAAGCTGCCGATTTAGGGCACTCTGCTGGCAACAGCTCCGGCCAGTCGCGCAGCCCCCTTCGGCCCTGGCTCCGGGCTGCGGGGCCTGCTCTGATCTTCAGGGCATTCTCAGCCGCAGCACCAGCTCTGAGCTTGGCTGCGGGGCTAGCTGCGAACAAATCTCCCTCACGTTTCATCCTGGCGTTACAAAACACCAGGTCGCGGAATGCCCCCATGAAACGTGAGGGAGATTTGTTCATCTGAACGCTCCACAGTACCGCTATCTTCTCCTCTCGCGGTTCAACCATGCACTCCGCTGGAGCGACAGCGCCCCCCTCCCCAAAAACCGCCGAATACTAGCTCCCTAAAACCGCCGAATCTCCCGCCCCAAACCCCCAACCTCACCCGCACTCAAAAACCGTCGAATCTTACTGTTTCGATAATTTTACTGATTGCGACCTGCGGAAACAGTACGCGCGTTAAGCCAAACAGTAAAAATCGATGGAACTGAGCAGAAACCGATGCCCACCTGGGTATGCTGTTCCGCTGCCACTCCCCCCTACCCCGCAAAGCGCCACCCAGCTCCGACGCCTGCGGATCGCCCCACTACCCACGCGGTCGCCGACACAGCAGCAACCCCTACCACCCGCTCGACACCCCCACCGCAAGGCGCACGCCTCAATAACTACGCCCGGTTCGCAGCTTCGCACCCACGCCGCCACCGCGCCTGCACGCGCACCCACTCGGCTCCCACAGCGCCAGGCCTCCGCCAAATTACTAAGCCCGACCTGCGGCTTCGCGCTGTGCTGCCTCCCGCTTCGGAGCATCCCGCAGCACATCAAAGCGGAACACAATGCTGAACAGCACCGCCACCACGGAAATCGCGGCACCCAGGAGGAAAGCCACGTGAATACCGTGATTGAGGATCGCCACCTCGCCCACGCCAGGGTTGGACTGCGCATGAGCAGCCGAACCGAAAGTCATGACCGCGACGAACACCGCCGTTCCAGCGCCGCCCGCAACCTGCTGGAAGGTATTCAGGATGGCCTGGCCATGCGACGCCAACTGGTCCGGCACAGAAGCCAAGGCATTGGACATCAAAGGCGTCAGCATCAAAGCAATACCCAGGTTCAAGCCGATGGTGTAGGCCAGTAGATGCCACACGGTGGAATCCTCAGTCAGCATGGCGAAGCCGAACATCGACAAAGCAAGTACTAAAGATCCAGGAATGATCAGCATGCGGATGCCATTGGCGTCGTACAATCGTCCGACGATCGGCCCGGCCAGACCCATCAGCAGGCCGCCCGGCAGGGAAACCAGGCCGGTCTGCAGCTCCGTCAGGCCGAGGACATTCTGGCCAAACAGCGGCATCAGAATGATGAAGCCGAAAAGCATCGAGAAACTGATGAGCATCAGCGCCAAGGACAAAACGTACTCACGGCTGCCCAGCGGCGAGAGATTCAGCAGCGGCTCCTTCCCGGCCTTCACCAGATCGATCTGACGCCGGAAGAACACAACGAGAAGACCAATGGCCCCAACCAGGATGGCTACTCGATCCCCCGGAATGCCCTCGGCAAGCTGCGACAAACCAGACAAGCCGTAAATCGTGCCCGCAAAACCCAGCGCGGACAGCACAACAGACAGCACATCGAGGGTCGGGCGGGATGGCTCCTCGAAGTTCTTCACCTGCCAAGCACCCAGCGCCAATGCGATAACTACCAGCGGAATGACCAGCAAGAAGATCCAACGCCACCCAAGGTGCTCCAACACAAAACCGGAAAACGTGGGGCCCACGGCTGGTGCCACGGCGATCACTACGGAGACGAAGCCCATCACTGAACCGCGACGCTCCACGGGCACCAGCCGCATGATTGTGGTCATCAGCAGCGGAATCACGAGCGCCGTGCCGCTCGCCTGCACGATGCGGGCGATCAGCAGCACCCCGAAGGATGGGGCCATGGAGGCCAGCACCGTGCCGGCCAAGAAGGTCAGCAGCGCAAAAATGTAGACCGTCCGGAGAGCGAAGCGCTGCATGATGAAGCCGGTCGTGGGGATGACCACCGCCATGGTGAGCATGAAGGAGGTGGTCAGCCACTGCGCGAGGTCGGCGTCGATGCTGAATTCACCCATGAGGACTGGCAGCGCCACAGTCAGGGTGGTCTCGTTGAGGATCACCACGAAGGCAGCGACGACAAGCACGCTGATCAACATTCCCGCCTTTGGGTCAGCCTGCGGGTCGTGGGCCTGGGGGTCGTGGGCGTGCGGGTCGTGGGCGTGGGAATCTTGAGGTGCATTCATGCGGGGTGCGAATCCTCTACTCACGCTGGAGGTGCGGTGGCGCAAGCTTCGACGCCCCTAGGAGTCAGGTGCCGAGCGTGCAGACAATTCCGAGCGTGGACGGTTGTGAACAGAACTTTCACACCCTACGCCCGTGCGCTGGTCAGGGGCAACTTTTAGAGATTTTTATGCACAATTTCTCGCACTGTGCGAAAGATGTCAGAAGATGTCAGGGGCGTGCCTTCGCGGAACATCACGTACACCGGCACCATATTCTCAATTTTCCCATGCGTACCACCCGCCTCATCCATCCCATAAAGGCGAGGCTCACACATTTCTCAGCAAAAGCTCAGACGAACTGTTCCTCTTACCTTCGTGAATATGCGTTTCAAGAAGTCCGCCGTTACTCGCGCCTGAATGAGACGGGCGCTGCGCGCGAGGCCATCCGCATATCTACCCAGAGTCCATCAACCATGGCTGGGAAGGCGCCCCGTACGCGGTAGTCCGTGGCGGCGAGGACTCAAGTTCATCCAGCAGATCATCAACGAGGTCAACCGCACCTACAACATCGAGCGCTCCCGCATCTACGCCACGGGTCACTCCAACGGTGGTGGCATGACTGCCGTGGTCGCCTGCCCCCTGCCACGCGTTTTTGCTGGTGTGGCAACGGTCGGCGGTGCGTTCGGTGCTGTTGGCCTCACGCCACGCATCAATCTCCCGACGACGCGTAGAAAACGCATCCAACATTCCAGCATCATCCAGGCCGACAATCTCCGCACAACCGTTTCTCACCTCACCCCACTGCACGCCCAAAGACGCAGAGATTTCTGCGCGCAATTGCGCTTGATACAACATGCCCGCCGCACGCGCTTCGTGATACAAACTCACGCCATCAATCGTGCGGAACTTCCCATCCAAACTGCGCTGCTTGTTGTTGACCAACACATGCGAGTGCATGTGCAGATCACCCGCACGCGAAGTCCGGTGCTCATACCGCACACCAGACAGACCACACAGATCCTCAATGATCATCTCTTTAGGGTTCGCCGAATCAGCACGACGGGTATAACCGGCATGCAACTCCAGATACTGCAGCGCAGCAGCGACAGCCTTGTCATGTGCGGCATCCACCGCCGCACGTACCCGTTCATCGTCGGAAAGCCCCCACAAAACAGACACACTTTTCGGCGCAGAAAACGTCATATCGTAGCCCGGCACACCACGATCTCCAGGCACCCGACCCAACGTCACACCACTGGGAGCCTGCGCGTGATAGAACCACCGCGTGACATCTTTACGCTCCACAGCCTGACCATTTTTCACACCATAGGTACGCTCCAGCATCGGCATAGCTTCGGGCACAACACTCACCACCCATGCGCGTGCAGGCTGGCGTCCATCCTCGGAATAGTAAGCCTCAACGCCACGCGTTTCATCGACTGTCGACTCGTAGTAGGCGACAGATTCAGAGTGCAGCTTCGACAAGGTCAACACGACGTCTCCGCACACCTCCTACAACCGCACCATGAGAGCATCGGCCAATCTCGCATGTTTACTGCAAATGTACCAGTGTTTTTTTACTGCTTGCAGCGGTTGCGCTGCTTGTGTCAGTGCTGGCTGGGGCGATCGGTGTTTTGTGCGTGAGTGGTGGGGCGTTTTTCGTGCAGCAGTCATAGAGAACTGGGGCGTTGTTGTGCCAGATTGGTTCAGTACCGAATTGCCCGCTTTCCCTTAGACCCGAACGGTTTACATGTTCAACCTACAGCGTTTCAATAAAGAGATATCTGCAGCTTTAAAGATTTTCCCGGAAGAATATTCAGGCTACGCGGTTGAACTCATAGCATCTTGGATTGTAGATAACCAAATTAGGGTTATCTTTCAGTCAAGAAATTCGCAGAGATCCGCGCTTTGGGGATATAAATCTGACCAGAAGATTGAAAACGAATACGCAATATACTCCGAAAAGGAGATGGCGGACTATTTGTTTTTCACCCACATAGCCGGCGACATGCCTGCCTTACGCACTCTCTCTGACGGGACCAGTATTGATTGGAGAAATATTCCAGAAGAGTCTGAACCTAAAACGCTCTCCGAAGTCAATAAAATATTCGAAGAGCTAGGGAGCCAATCAAAAGCATGCGCCTTAAAACTGTAGATGATTGGAATATTTCGTTAGCTAATGCGACGACAGTCACCGTTCCTGCAAATATGTATACAGAGTCGTTCTCCCTATACCAAGACGCCGCGCGACTTCTGCTTTCGGCACACCAGCGTCCACCCACACGCGTGCCTGAAGAATCTGCTCGTCGGTAAGAGCGCGGGCGCGTCCCTTGTACACCCCGCGCTCTTTTGCTCTAGCAATTCCTTCTGCTTGTCGCTCTCGAATGATGGAGCGTTCAAACTCCGCCACCGAGCCGAGCAGCCCCAGCATTAACTTGGCGATCGGGGTGGAGTCCTTCGAGTAGACCTGCCCCTCTTTGAGGAACTTCACCGACACCCCCTTTGCTAACCAACTCGTCAACAATGGAATACAGATCCGTCAGCGAACGCGCACACCGATCCATCGAGGTCACCACAACTTGATCCCCCGCACGGACGTACCGCATCGCCTCATCAAGTCCAGGGCGTTCACGCGATCCGCCGCTGGCCTTATCCGTGTAATAAGTGAAGACCTTCTCCGCCTTGAGTTGCTCAATCTGACGCTCAAGATTCTGATCTTTCGAACTCACCCGAGCGTAGCCCACTTTCTGCCCCGAAATCACACCCGACTGTTCAGTGATCTCTGGAGGTAGCGACGGTTCTGTTCCGTTAGTCATGGAATCAACCCTAGCGGACAGGGAGTCTTGTTATTTACAAAGTGTTCGCCTGGGGTGTACCCATTCGATACATAAGAAGACCTAGGCAGATGGTTTCATGTGTTCGCAGTGTGCCAACTTTTCCCAAACTTCTCGCGCCTGTTGGGTTTCCTCTCGGTGCGACGAAAGATGGGGAGGTGGTCTTCGTAACCAAACCTTGAGTAACTGTACAGGGAAGAGCGAACGGTGGGTTCAGGCGGTGAATGCAACAGGCGGACCGGTTTCAATCCCGAAGAATACCTCCCTCGGCGTAGCACCATCCAACACCACCCGAGGAGTATCGTTAATCAACTCCTGCACACCATGCAGCTGCTCATCACTGACCGTGGCAAAGTCCGTGCCCTTGGGATAAAACCGCCGCAACTCCGCATTAATGTTCTCATTACTCGGACGTTGCCACGGACTATGCGGATCACAGAAATACACCTTCAACCCCTCATAAGCCGCTTCCAACTGCGCGACACGGGCCATTTCCACACCCTGATCCCACGTCAACGTCACAGCTTGACCCACACCACTGCCCGCCATCTGATTGATCTCCCCGACCATGTCCTTGAGCGCATCGACCACCGTCGTTGACGTGTGGTCCACCGGCAACCTACGACACAAAAACAACCGGCTGCGCCGTTCGACCAACGTCACCACCGCAGTCCTTCCCGCACCGATAACGAGATCACCTTCCCAATGACCAGGAACCGCACGATCAGCAGCCTCAGCAGGCCTGGTGGAATACTGCGCACCCTCCACCCACGGCTTGGCACCCCGACCACGGGTGGGCAACTTCGACTTCGGCTTCCGCGTCGTCCGCCCCGATCGCAGGGCGTAGTCCACAGTCAGCTCATGGCGCAGTGCGCCTTTGCCTTGCAGGTACAGGGCTTGATAGATCGACTCAGCACTTAAGGTCATGTCTTTGGTTGTACCAAACCACCGGCGCAGTCTTCGTGCAATGCGCACCGGGGAGATATGCCCGTTGAGCAGTGCCAACACAACGGTGCGCAGAAAGTGGTTGGTGTCGAGTTTGCGCGTCTTCGGCCTGGCCATGCGCTGGTGTGTGGCATGCGCTGCGACAACGGGGTCGTAGGTGCCATCGGGAAGTTGGTTGCGGCGGATCTCACGGCTAATGACGCTGGGGTGACGGCCAAGTTCTTGGGCGATACGCCGAATCGACCAGCCATCGGTTAGGCGTAGGTGGATGACCGCTCGGTCGTAGGGGTGTAGGCGCACACCACGGCCGACGGGTTGTCGGTCGACGGTGTAGTCGATAGTGACGTCTGGGCCGTTGGTGGTGACCGTGGGTGGGTCGATGTGGGTATAGCCGTCCCATAGTGTGGGGTGGTGATAGCCGGTAGGGGTCATGTACACAGTTTTAACCCAGTCGTAGATCACTGAAGGCGAGTATCCGATAATCCGGCTGATCGCAGTCAGCGGCATGCTGGCGGTGTAGAGAAAGCGGGCTTGGATGCGCACGGGACTCTGCCGACCACGGATGCCACCTGTGCCGCCACGGGTGAGTGTGAATCCGCGGGCGTGGAGGGCACGTCGGATGACGTGTGGGCTGGTGTGGGTTGCTCTGCTGGCAGCTTCGGCGCTGTAGCCATGGTCGGTGACTAGGGTGATGGCTTCGTTGAGGCGGGGGTGTTTGGCTGGCATGGGTGAGGGCACTCCTTGTGAGCTGGAGTGTTGCATTCACCCTTTGAACCCACCGAACAGTAAAAGGCTGATAACCAAGGGTATTATATTTGCCTTTCTGAGCGTAAGCTCACAATCGCGTTCTCTCTAGAGGAACTCTATCCCCTTGGGGAAACGGATATCGTTAAGCATTTCTCTTAGAAAGGTGCCCAAATGAATTCACTTGCAGTAGGTGGAAGCTACGTATTGGCCGCAGTCCTTGCCGGCGATGCACTCATGTCAATTAAGCCTCCGAAGTTCATCAGCCGATGCCTAAGTGGCGTCAACTTTCCTAAGGACTGGTGGTGGGCACTAATCGGAATCAAGGCACTCGCAGCGGCAGGCCTAATTGCCGGAGCTGCCATCGGTGACGCTTCGGTCACAACAACGGTGTCGGTAGGCGTACTTGGATACTTCATCTTCGCCATCATCGCCCACATTAAGGCAAGGTTCCTCAAGCAGGAATTCTGGGTGAACTGTCTTGGCATGACAGCGCTCAGCGCTGCAGTTCTCGCGGTCAATGCGGCAGCAATGTGATGACTTCTACATTGAAGTTGAGGCAGGATCCTAGCCCGTATCTAAGTGAGCTGTTCAACTCTGAGTACCCCAGCAGCGCACCTTCTTAGTAGACACACCTACGAACGTTCGGTGCTGTTGCAAAGTTGGGGCAGTAGAAAAACCGGCGTGAAATAATCACAGCCATGGGCATCTTCTCCGGTCGGCATTTCCCCCGTGACATCATCCTGTGAGCGGTGCGGTGGTACTGCCGCTACGAGGGTGAGCTACCGCGATCTCGAAGAAATGATGACCGAGCCGGGTGTGCCAGTCGATCACACCACGATTCTCACCGCTGGGTGCAGAAATACGCCCCTGAGCTGGATAAGAACACTCGGTGGTACCGGCAGGTACCCGTCTGGCAGACCCGGTCCTGGCGGGTCATCAACACCGACAAGGCGCCAGCTCTGGCCAAGGCAATATCCGAGCTGAAGGCGGAAGGAATCTGCCCTCAGACGGTGGAGCACCGGCAGGTGAAATACCTGAACAACGTTCTCGAGGGAGATCACGGCCAACTTAAAAGAATCCTGGGGCCGAAGGGAGCGTTCAAAAACCGAATTTCCGCCTACCGGACATTGAAAGGGATGGAAGCGGTGCATTCATTACGGAAAGGCTAGGGCACGATGTTTGCCTACGGGCAACCGAACCCAGACGCGGTGATCGTCAGCCGGATATTCGAGACAGCTTAAGCACCCCGGAGCAAGGACAACTAATATCTTGAGGTTGAGCTTTTCGACCCTGGCCCAACTTTGCAACAGCACCTTATCGGCGGCTTCTTCCCCGCCACCGCGGGTCAAGTCACGGTATCGGACCCCACCCTCACGAATGATTCTGACGGGGAGATCGCCGAACGGGTCATCGACCGGCCCGGGATTGATCGTGGCGTGGTGTTCCAACAGCCCACTCTCTTCCCTTGGCTCAGCGTGCGGGACAACGTCCAGTTGGCGTCGGAATTTAGCAAGGACCGGGACAGCAGGGCGGCGAAGAGGAAGAAAGCGCACGAGCTACTCGACCTCGTGAGTCTCACCTACGCCGCGGATCGCTACCCGCACGAGCTCTCAGGTGGCATGCAACAACGAGCGCAGATCGCGCGCGTCCTCGCCAGCATGCCGGAAACGGTGCTGATGGACGAGCCTTTCGGTGCCCTCGACCCCTTCACCCGCGAGCAACTGCAGGCCGAGCTCCTCCGCACGTGGCACGAGGATCAGCCGACGATCATCTTCGTCACGCACTCCGTGGAAGAGGCTATTCTGTTGGGGCACAGCGTCGTGGTCATGGCTGCTCACCCAGGGCGGATCCTTGCGGATGTCAACGTGGACCACGTGGCCGTCCCCCACCCCAGCGGGGATCGTGAAAGCATTGCCGCACAGCTGCGGGAGGCGAAGGCCGACCCTGCCTTCGTGCGCCTACGGCACGAGCTGAGCGAACTGATCGCTCAAGCCCACGGTGAGGGGGAACCATTAGGGTCGATGCCTCTGGGGCCCTGATGTTCCTCTGGGGCCCTGATGTGATGCCCCTAGCGCGCTTCGCCCGAATCCTCACCCGAGTCCAGCTGGCGCTGGCCCTCCCCTGCAACGCCCGCGGCCGATCCGGGGTTGAGCTGGCCCTTCTCTGCGTTCATCTGGGCGCGGATCTCCTCCAGGCGGGACGAAGCCTTCATGTCGTTGCCCGCCATGGTGATCTCATCCATGCGCCCGTGGACGGAACTCTCCACGAGCTCCTGAGCCCCGAGGGCGCGGGCGTAGCGCTGCTCAATCTTGTCGCGAACCGAGTCCAAAGTTGGCACATCGCGATCAGCCTGCAGACCATCCAGCTGCTGCATAGATTGGGCTGTCGCCTCCTGCATCTTCGCCTGCTCTACCTGGGAACGCAGCTGAGTGATCTGCTGCATCTGATCCTGCAGGCGCATCTCGGACTGCTTCTGCTGCGCCTCAGCCTGCTTCGCGGCCTCCACTGCGCCGGCGTACAGCTGCTTGGTCTCCTCCAGCTCCTGCTCCACCGTCACTAGCTGGGAGGCGAAAACTTCCGCGGTCTGGTTGAGATCCTGGGCCTTGGCAGCATCTCCAGCAGCTGCGGCCTGGTCGGCCTGCTGGATCGCTGCGCGAGCGTTATCCGCCAGCTTCGCCTGATCCTGCTGCAGGCGATTCATCTTCATCTCCAGCTGGTTGCGGTTACCGATGATCGACGCCGCGCTCTTCGTAATCTCCGCATGCTGACGCTTGGCAGCTTCCGTGGCCTGGGCGATCTGAACGTTCGGATCGGCGTTTTCCTCAATCTTCGTGTCGAGGGACTGCATGAGGTACTTCCAGCCCTTGGAGAATGGGTTAGCCATGGTGTGGGGAGCTCCTTGCGTTTCGCTAGACCTCTCTTAAGCCATCACTCAAGCGGTCTCAGTGGATGATAAGTCTCACCGCCCCAGCGTAGACTTTCCTCATGGACGTTGCATGCTACCAAGCAAATTCCGCAGGTGCTGAGCTAACGAAGGGCACACTCACCCGGCGTGCGTTGCGCACAGATGATTGCCTGATCGCAATCCGCTGGGCAGGCATCTGCCACTCCGATATTCACACCGTCAACGGCGACTGGCCGCACAACAACTTCCCGATGACCCCAGGCCACGAGATCATCGGCGAAGTACTCGAGGTCGGACCAGATGTTTCAGCCTTCTCCCCCGGCGACATTGTCGGCATCGGCTGCATGGTCGATTCCTGTGGCGAGTGCACACCATGCGCCAACGGTGAAGAAAACTACTGCGAGGAGGGAAACACCGGCACTTACAACGGTGTAGACCGCCACGATGGAAGCATCACGCAGGGTGGCTACTCCACCCACATCGTCTGTCGCGAATCCTTCCTCATCAAGATTCCGGAAGCCTTCAGCAACCTAGACGATGAGGCTACCGCCGCAGCAGCCACTCCCCTGCTCTGCGCCGGAATCACCACCTTCGCTCCACTGCAAAACGCACAGGTCGGCCCCGGCTCCAAGGTGGGCATCGTCGGCATGGGCGGGCTCGGCCACGTGGCGGTGAAAATCGCGCACGCTATGGGCGCGAAGGTGACCATTTTCAGCCACGGCACCTCCAAGGAGGCTGATGGCCGCCGCTTCGGCGCTGACGATTACATTGCCACCGCTGACCAGGACTTCTACAAGCCGCTGCAAGATCAGTTCGATGTCATCATCGATACGGTGTCGGCACCGCACGACGTGACGTCGTACATCAAGATGCTCTCCACGGGAGGAAACATGGTCATGCTCGGCCTGCCGACCGAGGCCATGAGCATCCCGGCCGGTCTGCTGATTGGCAAACGGCGCAGCATTTCCGGGAGCTGTATCGGCGGCATTCGGCAGACCCAGGAGATGATCGACTTCTGCGCGGAACACGGCATCACCGCGGAAACGGAGGTCATTGCGGCGGAGAAGATTAATGAGGCCTACGCGCGAGTCATCGATTCCGACGTGCGCTACCGCTTCGTGATCGACGCGCACACCTTCTAGTCCACGTCCTAGTCCACGTCCACGGCTCGGCGCACCGGCCGATGGGCGACCTCGCTGCAGGAGAACAGCCACCAATGCGGTGAATCCCGGCAGCTCGGGGCGGGGCGCACCGGCCGATGTCAGCAAAAGCCACGTTTTACTGAGAAATTCGCCTTGATACTCAGTAAAACGTGGCTTTTGCTGACGGGCGGACTGCAGCCCCTACTGCTATGCCTGCTGCTGCGCCTGTGCCTCCGCGATCTGTTTGCGCACAGCATCCATATCCAGGGCCTCTGCCTTACCGATAAGATCCTTGATCTCACCCTCGCCGATCAGACCGGAGACGCGCTCCAGCAGCACGCCATCGCGGAAGAACATGATGGTCGGGATGGACTGAATCTGCAGCGCAGCGGACAGCTCCTGGTTGGCCTCGGTGTCCACCTTGCCGAAAGTGACCTCGGGGTGCTGGTCGCTCGCACGCTCGAAGATTGGGCCGAAGCGCTTGCACGGTCCACACCACTCTGCCCAGAAGTCCAGGATAGTGATGCCATCCTTTTCGATGGTGTCCTTGAAGTTCTCGGCGGTGATTTCAACGGTTGCCATGTAAGCAAAACCTTCCTGTTCGCATATTTTTCGTTGCTGTTGTACCTCAACGATACGCAACCTTGTTTTTATTCCACCGAGTAGAGTTGTGTTCATGTCTTCTCCCCTCGACGCCACCAGCAACCCCTCCCCGGTCTTCGCCATGTGGAAGAAGCTTTCCAAGAAGCCGGGTGGAAAGGCGCTGTTTTCCGCGGCAGTGTGCGCCAAAGCCCCGTACTTTGCGACGATCCTGCCGTACATCACGGAGATGCGCCCCGGATACGCCCAGGTCAAGGCACCGAAGTGGTTCGGCGTGAACAACCACATCAAGACTTTTCACGCCATCGCTGCCTGCAATGTGGCGGAAACTGCGATGGGCATGTTGGCGGAGGCCTCCGTGCCGAGCACTCACCGCTGGCTGCCGATGGGCATGCGCACTGAGTACGTGACGAAATCCACCGGTGGCCTAGTCGCCACTGCGACCGCCGAGCTGCCTGATTTCTCCGAAATCACCAGGGAGACTGGGGGCAGGATCGTCACCGTCACCATCGACTACGTCGATAAGGCTGGCAAGTCGCCCGTGAAGGCGGAGATCGATATCTGGATCACCGCGAAGAAGTAGTGCCGGCCACGCCCAAGTAGCCAAGCACGAGAATCGCCACGTAGAGCAAGCAGCACATCACGAGCACGAGCAGCAGTGTCATGAAGTTGGCCACCGCTCCTTGGCGGTCCTTGACCGCCTCCACCATCGCGGTCGAAAACGTCGTAAACCCGCCAGCCAGTGACGCCACGCCCATCATCGCAGCGGTGGTCACCGCCCCCTTATCCAGCGGGACGGTGATAAACACCGCGATGAGTGTCAACGACGCCAACAGGCCCGTACCCACCAGATTCACCACGGCAACGGACTTCACCGGCGACCAGCCCCGCACCACCTTCAGGTGCGTATCCAGCAGGTAGCGGCCTACCGCACCAACACCTCCCGGCAACGCGATGACCGGAAGCAACCACCACTCAAATCCCATGGTTGCCTCCCCGATGCCCCTGGTCGTGTGGCTCGCCTGCCCGCTGCGAAAGATGAACGTGCTGCTCAGCCCTCAGCTGCTGGGAACTTGTCGGCCGTCGGCGGGACGCCAGGCGCAAGCCCGCCCAGGCCAGGAGCATGCCGGCCACCAGGGAAAACACCGCCAACGGGATATAGAACAGCGGCATCTCAAACATCAGCAGCCCCTCATAGTCCGTTGCCTCACTGGGATCGTTTTCCAGCGCGCTCAGGAATATTGATTGGATGGGCCACACGGTCGCGGCAATGGCGGAGAAACTCGTGAAACCCCCAAGAAACCCCGTGCCCCACAGCACGCGGGCATCGCGACCGCCGTCGGGAATCAGCCCTACCAGTGCTCCGAGTGCAAAAGCTCCCGCGATGTTCTCCAGGGCGAGGGCTAGTGGCGTCGAAATATAAGGGGCAAGGCCAAGGCGCACCACCGTGGAAACGAGGACGCCCAGCGCACCGCCCACAAACACCAACGCAACAGCCCGCCACGAATACGGCGAAGAGGCCGAACGTGGCGGGCTGTGATGGGGAGTGCTCATGCACGCACTGTACTGCGCGAGAGTCCTGCGCGAGCAGTGGCTACTGCTTGACGGCGGAGATATCGAAGTTCAGGGTGATCTTCTCGGAAACCAGGACACCGCCGTTATCCAAGGTGGTGTTCCAAGTCAGGCCGAAATCCTTGCGGTTGATGGTGGTGGAGCCTTCGAAGCCCACGCGGGTCTGGCCCCAAGGGTCAACGACCTCACCGGTGAAGTCGAAGTCGATGGTGACGGACTTGGTGACACCCCTGATCGTCAGATCGCCGGTGACGGACAGGGTGGCGTCGTCCTTAGCGGTGACCTCGGTGGAAGCGAAGGTGATCTTTGGGTGGTTCTCGGCGTCGAAGAAGTCGTCGCTGATCAGGTGAGCATCGCGATCCTTGTTGCGGGTGTCGACGGACTTAACGTCGATATCGACCTTGATCTCAGCGTTCTGGAGGTTCTCCTCGGAGGAAGCGGTACCGGTGAACTCGGTGAAGGAACCGCGAACCTTGGTCACCATAGCGTGGCGTGCAACGAAGCCCAGCTCGGAGTGGGAAGCGTCGATGGCGTAGGAACCGGAGTAGGTGTTGATGCTGCTCATGGGTGATGTCCTTTCGATTGTGATTGTTCAATTTGTGGAGTTATCGCGATGACTTTCACGCTACGCCCAAGATAGGTGACATGTCAACTATTTTTCTTGAACGCCTCCACTGCCCTTCTACTCCTCCTATCTGCCTCTCGCAGTCGGAGCTGCGCACACCCCGCGGGATGAACAGGCCTCGATCACCGCACGTTGCCCATTTGTCACCTTGTCACTTTGTCCCCAAGGCACGGTGTCACCTTTGCGGCTTGTCCCCTTGGCACTGTGTCGCTTTGTCACATTGTCCCCTTGTCCCCAATGTGCTTTGTGGATATGTCACCAATGTGCCCTCGTGTGCCATAATCGCTGCATGCCTACTCCCACGACCCCGAAGCACACTTCGGAAGAAACACCGTGGCTCTCTGATCAGGAGCAAGCCACTTGGCGGGCATGGCTGCTAGTGAGCCGACGCCTCGACGCACAACTGGCGCGCGAACTACAGCAGGAATCCTCCATCTCCTACGCGGATTACGCCGTGCTCGTGCACCTGTCCGAACATCCGGACAAGCGCTACCGCATTGCCGCGCTGGCGGAGACCCTCGACTGGGATCGCTCCCGCTTGTCCCACCAGATCACGCGCATGGCTAAGCGCGGGCTAGTCCGCCGGGAAACGTGCTCGCAGGACGGCCGTGGCGCCTTCGTCGCCATTGAAGACGAAGGCATGCGAATCATTGAAGAGGCCGCACCTGGCCACGTCCAGTCCGTGCGACGCCACGTATTTGACCTGCTCAGCGCGCAGGACCAGAAGGACCTCCTGAGGATTATGGACACCCTCGCTGCACAATTCATGGACGAGGACACAGCCGAGGAATCCGCACAAAGCGGTGGCTGCTAGAGGCCACCAGCCTTACATGCCTCCGCCGTAGTCGCGAGCCATGTCGCTGAACTTGGAGTACTGCAGCTGGTGAGCCACGGTCACCGTGCCGATCGGGCCGCCACGGTGCTTCGCCAGGATAATGTCCGCCTCACCCGCACGTTCGTGATCGCGGTTACTGGAGTCTGGACGGTTGATCAGCATGACCATGTCCGCATCCTGCTCCAGCGAGCCAGACTCACGCAGATCAGACACACGTGGCAGAGCATCGTCTCCACGGGATTCCACACCACGGTTAAGCTGGGAGATCGCCACGACCGGCACATCAACTTCCTTGGCCAGGAGCTTCAGCTGGCGGGAAAATTCGGAAACCTCCTGCTGGCGAGACTCGACCTTCTTGCCCGAGCTCATCAGCTGCAGGTAGTCCACCACCACGAGCGAAAGATCGTGCTGCTGCTTGAGGCGGCGGGCTTTCGCGCGGATTTCCATCATCGTGAGGTTCGGGGAATCATCAATAAAGATCGGCGCTTGGTCGATCTCACCGATCCGCCTGGTCAGGCGCGTCCACTCTTCTTCGCCCATCTTGCCGCCACGCATGGCGGATAGGTGCACCTCCGCCTCTGCGGAGAAGATGCGCATCATCACCTCCGCCTTACTCATCTCCAGGCTAAACAGCACGGACGTTTTGTTGTGCTTGATTGAGCAACTGCGCATGAAATCCAGCGCGAGCGTGGACTTACCCACACCGGGGCGAGCTGCGACGATGATCATCTGCCCACCGTGCAGACCGTTGGTCATATCGTCGAGGTCCACGAAACCCGTGGGCACGCCCAGGGACAATCCACCCTTGACCTCGTTTTCCTCAATCTCCAACATCGTTGGATCCAGCAGGTCTGCGAACACCTGGTAATCCTCCGAGGAGGCCGTATCCGTGATCTTGTACATCTCCTGCTGCGCATTGTCCACGACAGTCTCAACTTCCGCGCCTTCAATGCCGGAGTAGCCGAGCTGCACAATGCGCGTTCCGGCGTTGACCAGCCGCCTGAGGACCGCCTTCTCGGAGACGATCTGCGCGTAGTAGCCAACATTTGCCGAGGTCGGCGTGCGCTGGATGATGCTGTGAATATAGGCGGGCCCGCCCGCGCGTTCCAGCTCACCATCGCGCTCCAATCGGCTAGCGACAATGACGGGGTCAATCTCTTTGCCCTCGCCATAAAGGCGCAGGATCGCGTCGTAGATACTCGCATGTGCCGGACGGTAGAAATCATCGACGGTGATCTTCTCCACCACGTCCGCGATGGCTTCCTTGTTGAGCATCATGCCGCCGAGAACGCCCTGCTCCGCCTCGATGTTCTGCGGCATCTGCCTGCCCAAATCCTGCACGCCACCGCGAAACTCTTCGTCTCCACCTCGGCGAATGTAGCGATCGTTGTCGCGGTCCCCATACGGCATGCTCTGACCCTGTGTGCTCATGTGCCCTACTCTAGCGGGCGCCGAGACATTGTCTTATTCGGCGCCTTATGCGACGCCACCAGCCCGCCTTCCCCGGTTTTAGCCCCGTCGCCTTAGGTGTCATCCGCCCTCTCGTCGCTCCCGCAGCTCCTCCAGTTTATTACGTTCCGGCGCAGGCCTGGATTCTGCCGAATGACGCTGACCCTCGTGGAGGATTTTATCCCCTTCCGCGAGTGACGCTGCTCCCTGTTCCAGCGCGTGAATAAAGTTATCCACAGGCAGCTGGGGATAACTTGTGGAGAAAGTGTGGAGAAAGAACCAAACCCCAGTTCGTCTTGTGGATAACCTGTGGATAAGTTTTTCTCTGACCTGCGGTTTTGCTCAAAGCCGCAGGTCAGCGCGTTAAAAGTAGCCGCCTGTGCACTTTTCGTGACGGTGGATAACTTCAGCGGTTGTCAAATCCGCAGGCCAGAAAAGCTTGCGTTTTTATACCTGCAGGTCACACGCCCGTCGCGTTTTTCATCTTTTATTCACCGTTTACGCGCAAACTATCCACAGGCGAAACGTACATTTATTTTCGTTTCCCCAATCAAAGCCCGGCCCCTCGGTATCGTTAGCCACATGAACACCACACACATCTCCAGCGCCACTCTCCGCGACTCCTCCCCCGACTCCCCACATGACCTCGTCATCATCGGCGCCGGCCTGTCCGGCGTGGACCTCGCCCACCACGTCTCACGCAACTTCCCCGACTGGGACTGGGTGGCCGTAGACTCCAACTCAGACATCGGCGGCACTTGGAACACCTTCCGCTACCCCGGCATCCGCTCCGACTCCGACATGGCCACCTTCTCCTTCCCCTTCAAGAAATGGCCCCACAGCGGCACCCTCGGTTCCGGAGCCAACATCAAGGAATACGCGCGAGAAGCCGCAGCCGACATCGGCCTGCTCGACCGCCTCCAACTATCCACCTACGTCCGCCGCGCAAACTTCCACACGGACACCGGACTGTGGGAACTCACCCTCAGCATCGGCCCCAACGGTACGGACATGAGCGAAGGCGGCGCTCGTGGCGTCGCACAAAAAGAACAAACCATCTGGACACGCCGCACGCACTTCGCCTCCGGCTACTACAAACACGCCGAAGGATTCACCGCAGCCATCCCCGGCCTCCACAACTTCAGCGGCGAGCTCATCCACCCCCAACGCTGGCCCGAAAACCTCGACGTCCGCGGGAAACGCTGCATCATCATCGGCTCCGGCGCCACAGCAGTCACGCTCGTGCCAGCGCTCCATGACATGGGCGCACACGTGACAATGCTTCAGCGCACGCCCACATACGTCGCTCCCCTGCCGGAGGTCGACACAATCTCCTTCATCTACGAGGCGCTCCTGCCAGAACGCATCGCCGCCCCCGCCGCGCGCCACACGCACATCTGGCGCGACATGATCCAATACTGGCTCTGCCAAGGCGTTCCCACCCTGGCCAAGGGCTTCTTCTGGCTGCTCAACCGGTGCTTCATCAGCGCTGAGGAAATCAACAAGAACTTTCGCCCGCCATACAACCCGTGGGACCAGCGCGTCTGCAAATCCCCCGGTGGCGACATCTTCAAGGCAATCAACGACGGTGCACGGGTAGTAACCGGGAAGATCACGCAGGTCGAGGCCACCGGTGTCCGTTTGCAGGACGGCACGCTGCTGGAGGCGGACATTCTCATCACCGCCACCGGTTTGGAGCTGCAGGCCTTCGGTAATGCGGAGCTGGCGATCGATGGCGTGGTGCTGCCAATGAATAAACTGGTCAGCTACCGCGGGCTGATGATGAACGCCTTGCCGAACTTCAGCTACACCATTGGCTACCTCAACCAGTCCTGGACGCTGCGGGCGGACATGACCTCGCGGTACATGGTGGCACTGTGGAAGGATGTTATCCGTCGTGACCAGGGGTTTGCCGCGCCCAAGCTGCCCGAGGGCGCGCGTGCGGACAAGCCGCTACTGGAGATGGAGTCCGGTTACATCCAGCGCTCAGTTCACAAGTTGCCGAAGCAGGGCGAGGACGATCCGTGGCGCATGCGGCACGACTATGTCTATGAATCTCGCCGTCTGCTCGCCTCCGACCGTGATCACGATATGGCCTTCGGGTCCGACGCCACCACTGCCGCCAAGGCACTCGCCACGGAGGTCTTAGCTGCTCGTGAGGCTGCGGCGGCCTAGCGGGCTTGCCATCGGCTGGCAGTGGGTGGAATGGCGGGCTCGTCTAACGAACGATGTGGCGAAATTTCCGGCCCTCGCGAAATATCACCACCATTGTGGCGGCGAAAAGGCAAAAACACCACCAATCGCGCGGCGGAATTTCCGCAACCCAAGAAATATCGCCACCTGTCTCCCGAGCAGACCACAGCAGTTTTGGGCCTCCATGGGACTGCCTCGGCCACACCGGAGCAACCGGGCTGGCTAGGTGTTCCTAGCGGGGTGAGATGCTCTACACCCGCGGCCAAGCGGGAACGGGTTGGCCTGTTGCAGCGGCCTGACCCGCTTCGAAATACACCGAAGGCCCCGCACCGGCGATCGCGTGCAGTCCGCGTGCCATCCCTTGATGAATAGCGGCGCGGACCCACCATCGCCCAGTGCAGGGCCCTAGTTGAGGCGTGCTGTTGTCTATATGTGTCTCAATGTCAGTGTGCAAAAGCCTAGCTGGTGCAACCAATATTGGCTATCCACCATATTTACCTGGCCGGTGTCTAGGCGGCCAGTGTCTAGGTGCCTAACAGAACCAAGCGAACAGGGTGTCTAGGCCTGTTCGGGTTCTACTTCACTCAGCGAGCTCTTGCCGTTGCAGGCGAAATTACTCGCCAACAACCTCAAAGTTCAGGGACGCTACAACGTCCTTGTGGAGCTTCACATCCACGGCGTACATGCCGGTGGACTTAACCTCGCGCTTGGACAGAGCGATGGAGTGCTTGTCCAGGGAGCGGCCGTTAGCCTGCTTCACAGCTGCGGCAACATCCTCAGCGGTGACGGAGCCGAACAGCTTGCCGGACTCAGAGGTGCGAACCTTAACGGTGACACCGGTGAGGTTGTCCAGCTCTTCCTTAACTTCGCGAGCGTGGTCCAGATCGCGGATGGCGCGAGCTTCCTGAGCGCGCTTGATGCCCTCGATCTGCTTCTCTGCGCCGCGGGTAGCGATGATTGCGTAGCCGCGTGGCAGCAGGTAGTTACGTCCGTAGCCAGCCTTGACTTCAACGATGTCGCCGGGAACACCGAGATTGTCAACGGCGGCGGTGAGGATCAGCTTCATTGATCCAAGCCTTTCTCGTTGTGCAATGGGGATTGACTTAATGCGTTAAAAGTGTGTTTTCTCAACCAGCATCCGCGCTGGTCAACGAATCATTCAGCGAATCAGAACGGAGGTTCTTCGTCGCCACCACCGAAACCGGACTGCGGAGCGGAGTTCCATGGGTCATCGTCACGGGAAGCATTGCGCCCGCCGAAGCCCTGGTTACTCTGGCCACCGCCATAGCTCTGATTACCCTGGTTGCCCTGGCCACCGCCGAAGCCCTGAGACCCCGCCGAAGCCTGCTGGCCACCCTGGTTAAAGCCACCCTGGCCTCCACCGTTGTTGCCACCACCGTAGCCACCCTGTCCACCACCACGGTTGGACGGAGCGGTCTTCTGCACCTGAGCCGTCGCGTACTTCAGGGATGGGCCGACCTCGTCGACCTCCACCTCGAAGACACTGCGACGCTCGCCTTCACGGGACTCGTAGCTGCGCTGGCGCAAACGGCCATTGACGATCACGCGGTCACCCTTGGTCAGGGAGTTCGCCACGTTTTCTGCAGCCTGTCGCCACACATTGCAGGTGAGGAAGAGAGCCTCACCATCAACCCACTGGTTGGACTGCGGGTCGAAACGGCGTGGCGTGGAAGCCACGCGGAAGTTCGCTACTGCGGCCCCAGACGGGGTGTAGCGCAGCTCAGGGTCGGCAACGAGGTTGCCAACCACGGTGATCGGAGTCTCGCCCTGTGCCATGTGTGAACTCTTTTCGTGTCTTTGCGTGAAGTGGCGCGTTGTGGTGTCTAGTGGTTACCAGTGCTCACCGGTTTCGCTTAACAAAGACCTGATTACTGGTCCTTGCGCAGCACCTTGGTACGCAGAATGGTGTCGTTGATGTTGAGAACGCGGTCAAGCTCCTGCACGGTAGCCGGCTCGCAGTTCAGGTCGAGAACAACGTAGATGCCCTCTTCCTTCTTCTGGATCGGGTACTCGAGGCGACGCTTGCCCCAAACGTCGACCTTCTCCACTTTACCGTTTTCCTTGCGGACAATGTCCAAGAACTTGTCCAGCGACGGGGTAACGGTGCGCTCATCCTGGGATGGGTCGATGATGATCATCATCTCGTATTGACGCACGGACCTCATCACCTCCTATGGTCTAGAAATTTTGTGTCGGCCGTGCCCACTGTAGGCATGGCAGGAGGGTCGTTGCGTCAGCAACCACTCCAGCCTACAGCGTTCACACACCAAAACCTAATGGGGACAGCACGGAATCTTCTCAGAGCTCAACACAGGAGATGGCGGCAACAGCCCGCCCAGGGATGACGGCACAAGCCCGGGAAGGGGACTGGTGACGTCGGGCGGAGAGGGGAAGGTCAGTGCCCGCCCGCCGCAACGAAGATGGCAAGGCTCACAGGAACAATGGTGATGAACACGATCGCGATACCGAACAGCGTCCAGACCAGCGACTTTGGCTTGTGGTAGCTGAACGCAGCGAAGGACCCGCCGAAGAACATGAAGCCGAGCAGCACGCTGGCCATCGTGAGGATCATGGTGAGGCTCATCGGGTCTCCTTCGTCATCTTTTCCGCGCACGCACCCGCCAACGGATCACGGCCCCCATGGGCCGCGCGCACAGTGTCTACGCTACGCCCCAGCATCTGCCGAATCACAATCACCGCCATCGCCACCAGGAGGCCGAGGCGGATGAGCGTCACCGTGTCGACCAGCCAGTCCGGGGCAGCGTGTTCCGCGGGCAGGAATGTCCACATGCGCAGGTACCAGTAGACGGCCTCGAGCGCCGCCCAGCTCATGACGAGCCGCCAGCGGGGGAGAGCCAGCACCAGCAATGGCACCAGCCAAAGGGAGTATTGCGGGCTCCACACCTTGTTCGTGATCATGAAAGCCAAGACGGCAAGGAAGGCCACCTGCGCCACGCGGGGTTGCTGACGTGCTGTGAAGACGACGCCAGCAAGCCCGCACAAACATACGACCAGCAAGACGAAGGTGATGATGTTGAGAGTGCCGACACCCTCAATGACACGGGATGGCGTGGTGCCATTCCAGGCCTCCTGGCCGGTGAGGTGGGCGATCACGGCGTAGATGGTGGAACCCTCCCAGCCGCGGGAGGAGTTGAGGCGGAAGAATTCGCCCCAGGCCTGTGGTTGGGTCAGCACGATGGGGAGGTTGATGGCAGCCCAGGCCCCGAGCGTTCCGGCCACGAGGCGGACCAGCGCTTTCCATGTGCGCGCCCGGAGGCACAGCAGGATCAGTGCGCCGATGACGAATGCTGGCCAGAGCTTCGCCGCCACGCCAAGACCGCCGACCACACCGGCCCAGCCGGGGCGGTTGTGTGCCCATAGTGCGAGGCAGCCCACGGCGAAGAGGATGGACAGCGTGTCGTAGTTCGTGAAGGCATGGACGATGGCTAGGGGAGAGGCTGCCATGAGCACCGTGTCCCACGTGCGGTTGCCGGCCAGTCGCGCGACAATCGCGCATGAGGCCATCCAGCAGGCCGCCAGGAACACTGCAGTGACACCGAAGTTCAGGCTGCTCGGCGCGGCCTGGGGGAGAGGTAGAGCCTCCCACGCGGCGGTCACGGGCTTGGTGATGGCAGCCATGAGCCACTGGAATAGACCCGTGACCACGGGATACTCCAGGTATCGGGTGAGGCCATCATCCTGCCAGGAGTAGCTGTAGGGTGCTCCCAGCTGGTCGAAGCCTCGACCCTGGTAGAGCACGATGATGTCCGAATAGCAGGCCGAGGTGTACTGGCGGCTGCCACCCCAGTTGGTAAAGGGCCCGTCCGCCCCGATGCCGGTGCGCAAGCAGTTGGCCTTTTGCATCCAGCCAAGGCTGAGAAATGCCGCTGAAAGCGCCAGCATCACCCGCAGTGGGGTCCAGAAATTCGCGCGCCCAATGACCGCGTGGGCACCCGGCGCGCCACCGAGGAAATCGGCGAAGCCCCGCGCCATCGGTTCACTGCGGGTGGGCAGGACGCGCTGGTGCGGGGCGTTCGGAAACTGTGCCATGGGGACAGTAGGCCTATGGGTTCACGAGGTCATTGAACAATTGGCCGAGGTCCGGAGCTGGCGCTGGCTGCGGGTTAGGGCGCGGCGCTGGTGCCGGTTCCTGTGCCGGAGCCCGTTCCGGTGCAGGCTCTGGGGCAGGGGCTGGCTCCTCTGCCGGCGCTTCCTCCTGTGGGGCTTGCTCGGCAGGTGCCTGGTAACTGGATCCACCACTGGTGTCGCCCCCGTAGTAGCTGCCGGTGCCCGCGGCGGAGGTCGCGAAGCTCTCAAACTCCGCGTCTGCCAGTGCCTGATCCATCACGTTCTTCCAGATGGTTGCCGGCAGGCCGGAGCCGTACATCACACCACCCCACTGGTTCATCAGAGGCTTGCCCTCGGCAGTACCCAGCCACACGGCGGTGGACAGCTGCGGGGTAGAACCGATCATCCAGGCATCCTTGTTCTGGCCGGTGTCGCCCAGCTGGGCAGTACCGGTCTTCGCGGCGGACTGACGCCCGCCGGCGAGGGAGTTGCCGTTGGAGTATGCGGCGATCGGCTCCATCGCGGCGATCACGTTGTTGGCAACCTCTTCTGGGACAACCTGGTCACCTTCTGGGTTGGTGTTATCCAGCAGGACCTCGCCGTCGTTATTTTCCACCTTCTGGACGAAGTGTGGACGGTAGTACATGCCCTTGTTGGACAGGGTTGCGAGGATGGATGCCATGTCCTCTGGGGAGGACTGGTACTGGCCCAGAGTGATGCCCTCGTACGGGGTGCCGCCGTTTTCGGTGAGCGTCTTGCCGACGCCTGGCAGATCCTCTGCAGCACCCAGGCGATGTGCCATGTCCGCCACGGCCTGTGCACCACCGTCGAGTTCGCGGGTCAGGCGGATGAAGGAGGTGTTGAGGGACATCTTCAGCGCCTGGCTGATACTACACGTGCCACAGCTCTGGTTGTCCACGTTCGTCACCTCAGTCTCTCCGGTGACCACAGGGGAGGAGTCGAACTGATCGTAGATGCTGCCGCCCTGGTCCAGGTAGGCCGCGAGCGCGACGATCTTGAAGGTCGAGCCTGTCTGCAGTCCTGCTCCTGCCCAGTCGAGGCCGACTGGATCGTCGCCACCGTACCAGCCGCGGATTCCACCGGACTTCGGGTCGATGGAGACGATCGCGCCGCGCATATCCTCTTGGTAGCCCTCACGCTGGGTGTGGTAGGTCTCAACGGCAGCGTTTTGCACCTTCGGGTCGATGGTGGTGATGATGCGCAGTCCGCCCGTGTTCACCTGATCCTCAGTGATGCCTGCGGCTTCCAGCTCCGCGATCACGCGGGACTTAATGAGGCCATTGGTGCCCTCCGCGAAAGAGAGGTTGGCCGTGGTGGATGGGTCCTTGACCTCAGGGTAGACCGCATCAATGCGCTGCTGACGGCTGATTGCATCGATCTCTTCCATGCCGTCCATGACGTACTTCCAGCGGGATTCCGCGCGTTCACGGTTGGTCCATGGGTCCAGTGTGGACGGCGCCTGGATGGTCGCGGCAAGCACCGCGCCTTCCTCCGGGGTCAGGTCTTTGACGTCCTTGTCGAAGTAGGCCTTGGACGCGGCGGAAATGCCGTAGGCATTACGGCCGAAGTAGATGGTGTTGAGGTAGGCCTCGAGGATTTCATCCTTGCTCCACTCGCGTGCCATCTTCGCGGAGATGACCAGCTCCTTCGCCTTACGAATGAGGGAGTATTCGTCACCCACCAGTGCGTTCTTCACGTACTGCTGGGTGATGGTGGAGCCACCACCAGCGCCGGAGCGACCGAGCAGCTGTCCGAGTGCCGCACGTCCGAAGCCGGTGATGGAGAAGCCTGGGTTGGTGTAGAAGTTGCGGTCCTCGGCGGCCAGCACGGCGTTGCGTACGTGGACGGGGATCTCGGCGAGGTCGACGTTCTGCCTGTTTCCTTCCGGCGGAACGATGCGCGCGAGTTCCGTCTGATTGTCCGACGCCATGATGTACGAGATCTGGTTGTTCACCAATTCTTCGGGCTCCGGCACTTTGGTGACGGCGTACGCCGTGAAGAATGCCACGAGGGGCACGATGATGGCGACAGCCATGAGTGCCGCGAAGCCTGCGAGGACGTTACGGCGGAACTTGCTGTCCTTCCACCGATTAGTCTTTCGCGTACGCGCGGTGATCGACCCGTTGGTGGCGGAACGAGACTTCGGCGCCTTGTTCTTGCCATTCTCTGCGCCATTTTTCGCCGCTGCGCCAGCACCACCGGCTGCCGCGGCGCGGCGCCGATTCTGCTGAGCTTGGTTGGGGCGTGCGGGACGCTTCTTAGCGCCCGGCTTTCCAGCTGCGGAACGCGGAGCGTCGGAACGGGCACCGCCGGCACGAGAGCCCTGGGAGCCCGGGGTTGGGCGTCCGTTCCGGCCGCCGGACTGCTGGCGGTTCGGGCGCTTCCTCGGTGGCTGATTGTCGTTAGACAAAGGGATGATCTCCAGTACTCGAGAATTCAATCGGACAGCTAGCCCGGGGTCACTACCTCGTGCCGGACTAGAAAGTTCCACTTGCAATGCAAGCAAACTTCGACAGTATGAATGGACAACTCAGCATCGGGTTCACCGGCCGTTGAGCCTGCGTGAGCGACAGCGAAGTCCTCCAGAACTTTCTGTATCTCCCTAACACTACGCGCTGTACCGGACTTTTCACCTAACCACTTGCTGTGGATCCACCGTGTTAGTTTCAGCGTTTTCCGATGACAAATTGGGCAGGGCTTCTCACACGACTCTCCCAGCACCTCGGCAGAGGCGATGAGGGAGGGGCTGGCGTCGCGCACAGAAGAAACGGCAACCGCGTGACCTCGTACTTTGGACAGCAGACGGGCGCGGTCCAGCTCGCGTGACTCCACGCGATGCGACAGGGGAGCGGAAGGGGACATGCGAACATCCTAACCGGAGCGTGAGAAAGAACACTGTTCATAAGAGCGCCATGAGAGGGAGGGAACTTGATCGGTTCACCCCTCGAGCTTGATCGATAAATGACAGTTCAACCTAGAACGCACACCATGGATGGGCATACGTTGGTCACTTATGAGTGAAAATTCCGTGAACATCGCGATCGTGGGTCTGGGCAACTGCGCCACTTCCCTCATCCAGGGACTGACCTACTATGCAGACGCTAAGGACGGCGACGACATCCCCGGCCTCATGCACGCCAAGTTCGGCCCGTACCTCGTGGGCGACGTCAAGGTTGTGGCAGCTTTCGACGTAGACGCGGACAAGGTCGGCAAGGACGTCTCCGAAGCCACCGAGTCCGGCCGCAACTGCACCATCAAAATTGCCGACGTGCCGGAGCTCGGCGTCAAGGTGCAGCGCGGGCACACCTACGACGGTCTGGGACGCCACTACCAAGAGAGCATTGAGGAATCCTCCGAGGCTCCCGTCGACGTGGTCGCGGCGCTGAAGGAAGCCGACGCCGACGTGCTGGTCAGCTACCTGCCAGTGGGCTCCGAAGAGGCCGATAAGTTCTACGCGCAGTGCGCGATCGATGCAGGCGTGGCCTTCGTCAACGCACTTCCGGTGTTCATCGCCTCCGATCCGGAGTGGGCCAAGAAGTTCGAGGACGCAGGCGTGCCGATCGTCGGCGATGACATCAAGTCTCAGGTCGGAGCAACCATCACCCACCGCGTACTCGCCAAGCTGTTCGAGGATCGTGGCGTGCGCCTGGAGCGCACTATGCAGCTCAACGTAGGAGGAAACATGGACTTCAAGAACATGCTCGACCGTGAGCGCCTGGAGTCCAAGAAGATTTCCAAGACCCAGGCGGTGACCTCCAACCTGCAGACCAGCCCTTTGGCAGGCAAGGTCCACGACCGCAACGTGCACATCGGCCCATCCGACTACGTGGAATGGCTGGATGACCGGAAGTGGGCATACGTGCGCCTGGAGGGCTCTGCATTCGGCGAAGTACCGCTGAACCTCGAGTACAAGCTGGAGGTGTGGGATTCCCCGAACTCCGCGGGCATCATCATCGACGCTGTTCGCGCCGCGAAGATCGCCAAGGATCGAGGCATCGGCGGGCCGATCATCCCGGCGTCCTCCTACTTGATGAAGTCCCCACCGGTGCAGCTGCCCGATGACGTCGCGCGGACGCAATTGGAGGAGTTCATCCACGGCGCATAAGGGTGCGGGTAATGTTTCCCCGACCTCAATTTTTCAATTAAATAATAATATTGAGGTAACTTAGAGTCATGGCTAAGACCCCGCTTGAGATCGCATCCGAGTTGCGCCCTGCACTGTCGCGTCTGTTTCTGCTGTACTTCCGACAGGCCGAGACATTTTCCGTCAGCCAGGCGCAAATGTCCATCATGACAATCCTCCAAGACAACGGACCCATGCGCATCAGCCAGATCGCTCATGCCGAGGCCATCCGCATGCCCACCGCCTCCAATGCCATCAACCAGCTGGAGACCATGGGTTTGGTCACGCGTGTGCGCGATGTCTCCGACCGTCGCGGCGTTCGCGTGGAGCTGACAGATAAGGGCCGGACGGAGCTGGAGGAAATCGGCAAGAGCCGCAACCTCGCTCTGGCGCGCATGCTTGAGCACCTCAACCCAGAGGAACTGAAGCAGGCTGAAGAGTTTGCCCCTATGTTCGACACGATTCTGCACCGTTACTCTGAAAACCAGAGCAAGTAACGCCCTTCAATGTAACTCGGCAGAAGCGACGAGGGAATAACTGTGAGCAGCGATAGCTCCGACAAGAAACTAAAGAAAAAGGGAAAGCCTGATAACCAGCGCACCCCTGACGAACACCGTGAAGTTCGCCCTTTGCGCGTCCTCATGACGTGGCGCCCAGAGTCCGCCGGAGATGAAACTGCGCAGTTCATTGCCTGGCTTTCCCGCACCGAGCCATTGATTGTCCGCACAGCGACCGTGATCTCTCGCGTGTGGTCCGAACAGCCTGGCTCCCGCCAGCACGCAGAGTACGAACGCTGGCTCGCCGAAGAATCCGCAGCCTGCGCTGCCTCCGCCCAAAAGGCTCTGCGGGACGCCGGTGTACCACAATCCATGCTGGATGCGGAGATACCCTCAGTCGTGGTCACGGACCACTCCGAAACTTCTGTCCTGATCAGCGCCGCTAAAGACTTTGACGCCGACCTCATGCTTCTCGGCTCCCATCCCGCCGCTCCGCGCGGGCGCTTCCGCATTGGCTCCACGGCGGATGCTTTGCTGCACTGTTCACCATTTTCTTTGGGGCTGGCTCCTCGCGATCCGAAGCTCTCCAAGCGCGGCGTGACCCGCGTGAACTGCTCTTATGTGGATACCGAGCAGTCGCACCAAGCGCTCCGCCATGCAGCTGACCTCGCGGCTCGATGGAACGTCCCCCTGCGACTGGTGGCTTTCAGCCCCCGCGGGGCAACCATGTACCCCACCGAGGTGCCTTTTACTGAGAACAGCGACATGATGGTCGAATGGCGAGAGCAGGCCATGGCCTTGTTGGATCGCGGCAAGGACCGCGCATTGTCCCGCCACCCTGACCTCAGCGTGGAGATCGCCGCCGGGGCTGGCTACGGCTGGTCTGGTGCGATCAACGACATGAAGTGGAAGAAGGGCGACCTGCTAGTGATGGGCTCCTCCGTGCTCGGCGATTTCAACCGGGTTTTCATCGGGCCGTCCACGAACCAGATCCTTCGCCATGCGCCTGTCCCCGTCGTCATCAGCCCTGTTTAGGTCAAGTATCAGCCCTGTTTAGGTTGAGCGGCCTTCCACAAGTTGGCGGAAACCGAGTAGGGTCACAAGCACTATGAGCGACACTCCAGACCCAAATCAGCGTCCTGATAAGCGCGAGGACACTGTTTTCCGCGCGCCGTCTAACCTCTCTTTCGGCGCGCGGGATCATGCCGCCAACTCCGCGTATTACGAGGAGGAACCGGGTTATAATCCCATTGCGGAAGAGGACCGCCCGCTACGCCGCCCCACCGAGCTGGACTACGAGGCGGATCCACTGCTGCGCTTGGAGCGCAATAACCGCTCGACACGACAAGCCGTGGTGTTCTTCTTCGGCATCATCCTGCTGACGAGTGTCACCGCCTTCGCCATCTGGCTGGTATCCATTTCAACCGGTGGCCCGTACTGCGACGCGGACGCCAGCGCTAACCTCTGCAGCGCCACCTACCGGCTGCTCTTCATGATTATCCCGCCAGCGATCGCGGCTTTCGGCCTCTTCGGTGGCGCATGGATTGCTTACCTCAAGTGGAAGAGCCACCAGCGTTGGCGCCCATGGATCGCGGTGATCTGGATGATCATGCCCTTCACCCTGGCGTGGGTGATCTCCGCCGGAACGATGATGATCGGCCACTAGCTGCAGATCAGCGAAGGCCGGTAACCGAGTCCCCTCAAGACCCGGTTACCGGCCTTTTGCGCTACCTCACGGCAGCGTCCCGTAGTTGCACCTACTTGGCAACGACGTTGACCATCTTGCCTGGGACAACGATGATCTTCGCGACCGTCTTGCCCTCGATGTGGGAGGCCACGTTCGGCTCTGCCAAAGCTGCGGACTCAATGTCCTCGCGGCTGGCATCCGCCGCCACTGTGATACGACCGCGCAACTTGCCCATGACCTGCACTGGCAGCTCGATGGTATCGTCCTTGAGCCAGCGCTCCTCCCACGTAGGGAAGGACTGGTAGGCCACACCACCGTCGTTGCCAAGGATCGCCCACATTTCCTCCGCAATGTGCGGCGCCACTGGGGCGAGCATCATGACCAGTGGCTCCACGGCGGCCCGTGGGGTGCCCTCGTTGGAGTAGGCCTTTGTCAGGTAATTGACGTACTCAATCAACTTCGCAACCGCCGTATTGTCGCGCAGCTCCGCGTAGTCCTCATGCACGCCGGCGATCGTCCGATGCAAAGCCCGCTGGTCATCGTCCGTCAGCTGTGCGTTGGTCACGGCGTAGTGACCCGTGGCCTCATCCACCACCAGTCGCCATGCGCGCTGCAGGAAGCGCTGCGCACCCACCACATCCTTCGTCGCCCAAGGACGGGAGGTATCCAATGGGCCCATCGCCATCTCGTACACACGCAGGGTATCTGCACCGAAGTTGTCGCAGATGTCATCCGGGCTGACGGCATTCTTCAGGGACTTGCCCATCTTGCCGTATTCCTGGAAGACCTCCTGCTCCTGGCCTTCGCCATCAGTCCAGAAGAACGCACCATCGCGCTCCACGACCTCTTCCGCCGGGATGTAGACCCCGCGGGAGTCGGTGTAGGCGTAGGCCTGAATGTAGCCCTGGTTAAACAGACGGTGGTACGGCTCAAAGCTGGACACATGGCCGAGGTCGAACAGCACCTTATGCCAGAAACGGCTGTACAGCAGGTGCAGCACGGCGTGCTCCACGCCACCGACGTACAGATCCACGCCACCGGATGGGCGACCCTCGCGCGGGCCGACCCAGTAGCGCTCATTTTCGATATCCACCAGCGCGTCGTCGTTCGTCGGGTCGATGTATCGCAGCTGGTACCAGGAGGAACCGGCCCACTGTGGCATCACGTTCGTATCGCGACGGTACATCTTCGGACCATCGCCCAGGTCCAGTTCCACGTTGACCCATTCGGAAGCCTTAGCCAGTGGCGGCTGCGGTGCCGAATCCTTATCATCCGGATCGAAGCTCACCGGCTTGTAGTCCTCGACCTCCGGCAGCTCAATCGGCAGCATCTCCTCCGGCAGCGCGTGCGCCACGCCGTCCTCGTCGTAGACGATAGGAAATGGCTCGCCCCAGTAGCGCTGCCGTGCGAACAGCCAATCGCGCAGCTTGTACTGAATCTTGCCCTGACCTGCGCCATGGCCTTCCAGCCATTCGATGGTGCGCGCCTTCGCCTCATCGATCCCCAGACCGTTGATGTCCAGGCCCTCGGCGTTCGCGGAGTTCACTGCCACGCCACCATCGGTGAATGCCTCGGTCAGCTGACCGCTCTCATCCGCCGCCGCCTCACCTTCGGCAGGGGCCACAACCTGCTTGATATCCAGGCCGAACTCCGTGGCGAATTCGAAGTCGCGCTCATCGTGCGCGGGAACGGCCATGATGGCACCGGTGCCGTAGCCCATGAGGACGTAGTCCGCGATGAACACAGGAACCTGCGCGCCATTGACGGGGTTGGTGGCCGTCACGCCCAGGTAAACACCCGTCTTTTCCTTGTTCTCCTGGCGCTCCAGATCCGACTTCGCGGCAATCGCCGCGCGGTAGGCCTCCACCGCCTCGGCTGGAGTGGCCTTTCCGTTGGTCCAGTGCTCATCCACGCCCGCGTAGGCATCCTCCGCAGCGGCAGCTACCAGGGAATCAACCAGTTCATGCTCGGGCGCCAGCACCATGTATGTTGCGCCAAACAGGGTGTCCGGGCGGGTGGTGAAGACTGTGATCTGGTCGCCGGTGGCGTCGGACGTGAAATTCACCTCCGCGCCGCGGGAACGGCCGATCCAATTGCGCTGCATGGATTTGACCTTCTCCGGCCAATCCAGGTACTCGAGGTCATCGATGAGGCGATCGGAGTAGGCGGTAATGCGCATCATCCACTGCTGCAGATTCTTGCGGAACACCGGGAAGTTGCCGCGCTCGGAGCGGCCATCGGCGGTGACTTCCTCATTCGCCAGCACCGTGCCCAAGCCCGGGCACCAGTTCACCATGGAGTTAGAGCGGTAGACCAGACGGTATTCGTCAATGATTTCCTGGCGCTCGGCAGCAGAGAGCTCGGCCCAGTCTTCGCGCTCGGCGGCCAGCTTGTCTTCCAGCTCGGCGATCGGACGGGCTTTACCGCGGCCCTCGTCGGCCTCCGGGTCGAACCAGGAGTTGTAGATCTGCAGGAAGATCCACTGTGTCCAGCGGTAGAAGTCCGTATCCGTGGTGGCAACGGAGCGGCGCTTATCGTGGCCCAAACCCAGGCGGCCCAGCTGGCGCTCCATGTTGTCGATATTCGCCATGGTTGTGGTGCGCGGGTGAGTACCGGTCTGCACAGCGTACTGTTCGGCTGGCAGGCCGAAAGCGTCATAACCCAAGGTGTGCAGAACGTTGGCACCCTTCATGCGGTGGAAGCGTGCGAACACATCTGTGGCGATGTAGCCCAGCGGGTGTCCGACGTGCAGGCCCACGCCGGAAGGGTAGGGGAACATGTCCTGGATGAACATGCGCTCGGCCGGCAACTGCAGGCCTGGCTCGGACAGGTCGCCGGTGGGGTTCGGCGCGTTAAAGGTGCCTTCTTCCTTCCAGCGCTTCTGCCAGCGCTGCTCGATCTCCGCCGCTAGCTGCGGGGTGTAGCGGAAGGAGGTCGCCTGGATGCTCTGTTCGGAGGCAGCCTGCTGCTCCGGGTTGCCATGGGAATTGCCGGATCCTGGGTTAGTCATGGTTGAAAATTGTAGTGGGTGGGTGCGAGCAACCGCACATCTGACCAGGTTGGTGATGGGGTGGGGCGGTTATACACTGATGGTCATGACTTTCCTGAGCATCATTTTGGGCGTCCTAGGCGTGGGGGTTTTGGTTGTCGGCCTGCTGGCTGTCACGGGCAAGCTGCCCGGCAATAGCATCATTGGCCTACGCATCCCGGAGGTCCGTAAGTCTCAGGAATATTGGACGATGGCGCACAAAATCGCCGGTCCACCGTGGACGGGTTCGGGCGTGGCTTTGCTCGCGTCTGCTGCGGTGGCGTGGAACGCCTCCGGATGGTTGTGGCTGATCGTGGGCCTACTGGTTGTGGCCGCTGTGTTCCTGGTGGGCATGGGCGCGGCGCTCGCTGCTCACGCTGTGGCTCAGGTGGATGCCCGTGCGCAGAAGGCGGCTGAGGCCGAAGGCACTGCGGCCTGCTGTTCTTCCGCTTCCTCTCCTTTGCCCGACGACGCCACGAGTCCTTCCGCTGCAGGGGATGCGTGCTGCTCCGATGGTGTAGTCTCCGCAGAGGCTTGCGCTTCCGGCCAGGCATGCGGATCTTGCAGCCTCAACGGCTCCTGTGAGGGCGGCGGTGCCGCGTTTGATGCCCGCGCAGACCACGGCGACAAGCCCAAGCAGCCTGCCGCTTCCTCTATGAACGTTGGTTCTGCTGCTTCCCCTGCTGCTTCCGCTCCGGCGCTGGATTTGGATGCCGCCCGGCGCGCTGTTGCTTCCCAGGACGAGCGTTAGCCTTCGCGCCACCCTGCTGACCGCGCTCCTCGCTGTGCTTTGTGTGCTTGCGAGGGGCGTTTTCTTCTTCCGCAGGTTCCTCAGCTCGGGCGCACATTGCCATGAGCTTCTCATCGGCGAGGATCAGTGCTGTCACGATGATGGTGGTACCGCTGGAAACTAGCACCGCGACCCATGGGTAGGCGACCTGGTTGAGGTTCTGCACGCCCAACGCACCCATTCCGAAAGCGAACAAGTTATTGCACACGTGCAGGACGATGGGGATCTCAATCCCGCGCGTGCGGTGGGCAAGGAGGGACAGGCAGGCCGCAAAGACTGCGATATCAATCAAGCCCACCGAGTTGTAGGAGTGCCCTGCAACGAACAGCGCCAAGGGAATGCCGTACATCAGCCACGGGCTTTTCACCCAGCTACCGACAACCTGGGGCAGCAACCCGCGGAACACCAGTTCTTCCGCGGTGGCTTGGAGTGGAACGGCCAAGGCGATGATTGCTAGAAGCACCAGGCTGGTGGCGTCGGAGGATAAGGATCCCCGGTCACTCACGGCGAGGAAGGCGACATTACCCGCTAGGAGCACGACGAGGACCAGCGGCAGGGCGCGCAGCGCTACGCCCCAGCGGAAGCGATTCTCCGCCGATAGGAGGGAGCCGAAGGGGCGGCGCCCCGCCCATCGCACGGCAACCCAGCACGCCGGGATCATCACAATGACAGCCAGCATGGTGTACAGCAGCACATCTGGCCGGTACATGTCGTCCACCATGACCGCTGCGTCGTCAAGGACGACGACCGTGAGGATAAGCACCCAAAACACCAACAGGAGAGCGGCAAGGAATGCGAGCGATTCCCGAATCGGGCGGGAGGAAACGTTGAACATACATCCATCATCGTTTATGCAGGTGGCAGCGTTCATCGGGACGGAGGATGATTCGTGCGCGGGGGATAGTCATACCCAGGAATGATCCTTCCGGTCAGCGCGCGTGCCCCGGCGGGTTGCCCACGTATCGTACAGGCTCGGTAGTCTCTTGGCATGAGCGAGTCCCCGAGCACGCAGCCCATTGTGGTCGTCTGCGGCAGCACGAATGTAGACACTTTCACTACCGTGTCGGAGTTCCCCGCCCCTGGGGAGACCGTCATCGGCAAGCGCGGCATCCAATCGCTGGGCGGCAAGGGCGCGAACCAGGCCGCCGCCAGCGCTCACCTGGGGAATCCGCGGGGTGTGCGCACCGTCTTACTCTCCGCCGTGGGGCTGGAGGGGGAGGATCCGCTGTCCGAGCTGGCGATTGGGGAGTTGAAGCACCACGGGGTGGACGTGCGCCACGTTGCCCGCGTCACCGAGCCGACCGGGCAGGCCTTCATCATGAACGACGCCACTGGCGAGAACATCATCGTGGTCATGTCAGGCGCAAACGAGACCGTGAATCCACTGGACTACGTCGAGCTGCTGCGAGGCGACGTCGCTGCTGCCGATAGTGAGGGGCAGAGCGAGTGCGCACCCGTCGGCGAAGTGAAGGTGTTGTTGGCCCAGGGGGAGCTCACGCCCGAGCACTCCGCCATGTTGCCCGAGTTGGCAGCGGCTGTTCCCGACGCGCGCTTCGTGCTCAACCTGGCACCGGTGACCACCACCGATTCCGCACTGATGGCGGCTGCCGATCCGCTGATGGTCAATGAGATCGAAGCCGCCGATGTGCTGGGCTTGCCGCGCGATACTCCGCAGGAGGAGTTGTTTGCGGAGCTGGGTAAGGTCGCGAAATCTGCGGTGGTCACACTCGGTTCGCAGGGCGCGGCCATCATCGCGCCGGGGGAGCAGGTGCAGATCGTGCCTTCGCCACCATCACCGGAGGTCGTGGATACTACCGGTGCTGGTGACGCCTTCGCTGGCACCTTCGCGGCGGCTTTGGCGGCGGGGGAGACCATGGTGCGCGCCGCTCAGCTTGGCGCCTGCTCGGGTTCCCTGGCAACACGCAAGAACGGAGCCGCGGCGTCCTACGCCACGGAAGCGGAGATTCGCGCGCTTGCAGAGGAATTCTTTGACTAGTCCGCAGGCAGTTGCATCCACCGACCACTCTGGGTCCCGGAACGCGGGGATGTATCGCCAGAAATTAGATCAGCGCCGAGTCATTGGAATACTCCCCGAGATCATGATTGTTGCCAACGCAGAGCTCGCCGCGAGCGCTTAATCCAACTTATCTTTGTCCTGCTCTTGTTTAGTCCGATAGGGATAGAACAGTTATGCTAGATCTTGAACTGGATATGATTCCATTCATTCCGCTCATTTTGCGAAAATCCCGAAACGGCCACGGACTATAGTTCTATCGCTTTTCGTATAGTGTCTTTATGATCCCTAGTGCCACAGCCATAACTAGAGTCACGGAGAGAGCTACGATCACTGCAGCCAGAATCCGATATGGATGACTTAATATCTCTCCAATAGGCCAATTTAAGACAATAGTGATCACCACTCCCAACAGGAGCGACATAGGTAATTTGGTGAGTATGTTTTTAAACATGACCCTCCTTAGCTAGTAAGTCTGTCACTGCCATCCGTTGGCGACGCAAAAGCTATCGAACTTTTCGTACTTACCCTTAAGGTTCTTGCAGGCTCCCGAAATTCCCCACTTTGTTACGGCACCTACGATGGCTGAGGCTGCTCCTGTACCAACAACCTTGAGTACTGGGATTAGGATAGCTGGGATAGCTCGAGTGCTCACGTCGGTAGGCGGTTCCGAAGCATTCGGAGTAAATTCGATAACTTCGTTTAGGAACTCAATGTCTTCAGTAGACATGTTGTCCAAATTTTGTGTGAACTGCTGAATGCTTTCTGGGCTAGCGCCGTAGGCAAGGGCAGTCTTCTCATCAAGTTCGTACTTTCCGGTGACTGTGTTGTAGCGCAATGCTTCGACAAAAGCTTCTTCAGGAAAGTTTTCCTCGAAGACTTCTGTTTGTGCTGTATGGTCGGAGCCAGGGGCTGAATTAGCTACACCAATTCCAGCAAATGGAACGGTTACTGCCAAGCCAACCGCGATCAGCTTTCTGGTTAGATTCAAACTCATTTGTTCTCCTCGTGTTCGGCGGGGACGTCATCAAGGATAGAACGATATGATGTTAATTAGTAGCGTGGTTTAAAACCATATACGAAGGTATATGCTGCTGATTTAGGTATGACGTGAGGGCGGACGATCGCGTAATATGGTGAAGTTGGCCGCTAATTCAGCGCGTCCGTTGAAATTATATTCCCTTAATAAATGTGATATTTTTTTCTTTACAGTGATCTCTGCATAGTTCATTTCAGTAGCAATCTGTCGGTTTGTCATGCCTTTTTGTATGCAGATAACGATTTTCTCTTGCTCAGCGGATAGAGACAAAGTTCGGTTGAGCTGTGGATGGTTGAGTACGGTGCGGGCAATGACCCGAGAGACGCATCCAGGTGAAAGTGATGTTTCTCCTTTAAGAGTTGTACGTATGCTCGTAATAATTTCTTGAGGTGACTGACCTTTGATTATATATCCCACTGCGCCCAAGCTGAGGCACTTGAGCATAGTTTCATCGGTGTCGAAGGCGGTCATGGCGACGAATAGGGGCGGATGTTCAAGGTCTTGGATGTGTTGGAGTAGTTCAATACCGTCGATATCCGGCATGCGAACATCAGAGAGGACAATGTCGCAGGTGTTGGTGTCTAGCCAGGTGAGTGCTTGCCTACCAGTTTTGACCGTGGCAGATACCCCTAGGTCGTCGGTGGTTGAAAAATATACGGGGAAGGTATCGAGGATGGTGGGGTCATCATCGACCAGAAGGATGCGCGTGGTCATTTCTTACACCACGGCAAGTGTGGATTCTTGGAGCAGCTTAACCAGTCGGTGACGCCGAAAGGTGTTAAAACGTTGGATTCGTTTGTCGGCGGGGTAACGCTGATAGGAGTCAGTGGTAGGAACACACTAATAGCTATAAATGCGATGGCTTTGTTCATGTATCTATTCGTAGACTATAGCTATCTTCACGGGAAGGGAAGGTAGGCGACTGTGACCCATTCTTGATCATTGGAATGAGTCGACAGAGCGCCACCTACTGCGTGCAGGGTATGGGACATACTGGTTAAACCCAGGTGTGTTGAGCCGGTGGGGGTGTTATGTGTGGGGCAGTACTCGTTGGAGACGGTGATGGTAACACCTTCATCATCTGAGTTTGTGTCGATAACGACAGTACTGCGGGGTGTGGCGTGCTTGATGATGTTGGTGGCTGTTTCGCTTAAGACACGTTCAAGAGCGTTATTGGACAGGGTCATTGTCACAGGAGTTGCCATTCGGGTAGTGGTTGTGACCGTAAAACCGTGGTCGCGCAGCCGTTTGGTGATGGCATCCAGAGTGATCGGCAGACTGGCCGTTGGTTCGGTGCTGGGGTGGGTGTTGAGTGTGGTGAGCAACTGCCGTGTGCGATCAAGGGCGTTGCGGGCTGTACGTGCGACGCTTTTTAATTCGTCGTGGCGCTGTGGGGTGGTGATGGCAAGTTTTTCTGCCTGAGCGATCACGGACGTAAGATCTGCGGCGATAGTGTCGTGCAGCAAGCTGGTGAGTTGTTGACGGCGGGTTTGTTGAGCGCGTTGGGTTTTGAGGTGTTGCTGGTAGTTGCGGTGGATCCATAGGCCAAGGAGGTAGGAAAGCACGGCGATTGTGCCAAAGACAATCAGCGCGGTGAGCTCAAAAGTGAAACGTGCTTTGTCTGGTGAGTAGAAACCACCGAGGGTGATCGTGACTGCAACTAGTACGGCCAGCAGGTGGTTACCGGAGGCAGTGATGGCGGTGATGAGGAAGATGCCGAGGAAGAGTTCCACACCTGTCGAATGGCCGGCTAGGAGCGCGCCAACGAATGCGGTGATATAGATGCCTGTGCTGATGCGCGGGTGACGGGGTACGACAATGAGGCTCAGTGCCTGGATGATGATCAAGGCAGTAATCAGCGGCGTACGGGGGTTTTCGTCGAAGATGCTCACGCCGCTGAAGATCAGTGCGAGGGTGGCCAGGATCATAGTGGTGGGCAGACGCTGGGCAAGCATGACCTTAAGGCTACCTGCTGTAATGAAGACCTGTTTTGAGAAATAATGAACCGGTTCAGCATTCCGTCAGCAGTAGTACTGCTAGAGCCTTAACCGATAAAGTGTGAGACGTTGCGTGGGTCATGCCCCACGAACGCCACTTCCGACAGCCCCAACGATGGACCAGAAGGCTGACATGAATAACCAAACATCCACCGCGCAGGATGCTCCCCAAAAGAAGATCATCCTGGACTGCGACCCTGGCCACGACGATGCCATCGCCATCCTCCTGGCCTGGGGCACCCCCACCATCGACCTCCTCGCGGTGACAACCGTCGCCGGTAACCAAACCCTGGAGAAGGTCACCACGAACGCCCGCGCACTCGCGCGCGTCGGCAAAATCACCGGCATCCCCTTCGCCGCCGGAGCTACCCGCCCACTGTGCGGACCACAATTGATCCCCGAGGAAATCCACGGCGATTCCGGCCTCGACGGACCACAACTTCCAGCACCGGGAGTGGAGCTCGACCCGCAGCATGCGGTGAACCTCATGGCGGACATCATCCGCGAACACCCCGCAGGCGAGATCACCATCGTCCCCACCGGCGCACTCACGAACGTCGCGCTCTTCGCCCGCATGTACCCTGAGCTGGTCGAACGCGTCGGCGGCATCACTCTGATGGGCGGTGGCCACCACACCGGAAACATGACCCCGGCCGCTGAGTTCAACATCCTCGCTGACCCAGAGGCCGCGCAGATCGTCTTCGAGGCCGGCTGGCCCGTGACCATGGTCGGCCTCGACGTCACCCACAAGGTGCTGGCCACCCCAGATCGCATGAAGCAGCTCAAGGCTGTGGGCACGGACGTGGCACAGTTCATCGCGGAACTCGTCGAGTTCTTCGGCGCCGCCTACATGCGGGAACGCCGCTACCCAGGACCACCCATGCACGATCCTCTGGCCGTCGCCGCCGTTGCGGATCCCTCTGTGCTCCGCACTGTCCGCGCGCCCATCCACGTGGAAACCCAGGGGCAGTACGGCCGTGGCCAGACCATCGTCGATCTACGCCGCACCTGGGATCCGGATCACCACGACGACCCATCAGCCCTCGGTGTTGGCGATGACTATGAGGCGCAGACCAATAGCGTCGTTCATCACGTTGGATACGACGTGGACGCAAAACGTTTCTGGGAGCTGCTCACGGACGCACTCCAGCGCATCGGCACCACCAACTTCGCCGAATAAACCTCCCCGGTATCCTCACGCCCGGAATATCCTCCGGCATCACACAAGGACTAACAATGACCAATAATTCCGCTGCCCCCACCGGAACGCAGCCGACAACCGACCCTGTGGACAGCCGCAAGGGCGGTCTGCCGCTGCTGATGACGGTGCTCATCACCGCCGCCGTGGCCTTCCAGCTCAACGCCTCCATGCTGTCGCCCGTCCTCGCGACGATGGCGCGGGAGCTCAATACCGACGAAGCCGCCGTGGGCCTGAGCCAGACCGCCTTCTTCACCGGCGGCGCAATGTGTGGCCTCTTCCTGCCCCGCCTCTCCGATATCGTCGGACGACGCAAAATCCTGCTGATCATGCTTGGCGTGATGGCTCTGGGTGGTGTGATGGCCGCACTGGCGCCGAACATCGGCGTGCTGCTAGTCGCCCGCGCCCTGCAAGGCATTGCTGGCCCCACGATTCCGATGACGCTCATCATCCTGCGCAGCCAGGTGAAGGACGAACTGCGCCTGGGCACGCTCATGGGACTCATCGCCGCGATTAACGGCGGCGTGGCTGGCATCGACGTGCTGCTATCCGGCTGGATGGCGGAGCACTGGGGCTTCCGCTCCGTGTTCTGGCTCATCGCCATCATCGGCTTCATCGCCGTGGGCGTGGTTGCCGCATGGGCTCCGGAGTCCAAGCCTTCGGACAACGTGAAGATGGACTGGGGTGGCGCGCTGTTCCTCGTGATCTCTGTCCTGCTCATCACCCTGGCTGCCAATGAGGCTGGTAAGGCCGCCAACGCCAACTGGCCGATGGTTGGCCTGATGGTGCTGGGTGGACTCATCGTGTTTGCCATCTTCTGGACCTATGAAAATAAGCACGAGCAGCCGATGGTCGCACCGAAGTACCTGGCACGCCGCCACACCTGGGGTCTGCTGCTCACCACCGTGCTGACGATGACCGGTGTCTTCGCCGCGGTCAACGGCGTGGCAACCTCCCTGGCCCAGAATCCTTCAGCGGGCTTCGGTTGGGATGCTGACGGTGCCGCGTTACTGTTGCTGACCCCCTACGCGCTCGTCGGCTGGGCGGTCGGCCCCTTCGCCGGTCGCTTCGCCCCAAAGATCGGTTACTCCCGCCTGCTGCGCATCGCCAATATCTCCACCGCAGCGCTGCTGCTGGTACTGGCATTCGTCGGCATCAACAACAAGATCGTGCTGGTCGCGAGCATCGTCCTCATCGGCGTGACCTACGCGGGTATCTCCAACATCGTGTTGAACAACCTGGGTGTGGTGAACTCCCCGAAGGAGTACGAGGGCTTCCTGCCAGGCATGAACTCCGCAGCCTTCAACCTGGGCGCAGGCATCTCCTTCGCCATCCTGCCGGTGTTCATGGTCGCTGGCTCCCCGGAAGGCTCCGACTCCGCAGCGGGGTACACCACCGCGTTCATCGTCGGTGCCGTGATTTTGGGAATCTCCGCGCTGACCTCCCTGTTCATTCCAAAGACGACCGCCGCCGAGGAGGAAAACACCCTGGCCACGGTCTAGGGCCCGCGCTCAATGCCCAAGCCCTTTGGCGAACTCGCCCCATTCCACTGACCCCATTCCACTAAGGTCAGTTGGGTGAGCAAAGAAGATAACCCCAGTACCACGCCGAACACCATCTGGAGCCGAATCATCGGCTACCGCCCAGACTTCCTCATCTGGATGATCCTCATCGGCGTGGTGCTGGGGATTTTCTTACCCGTACGTGGTCAGGCGGCTGAAATAGCGGACTGGGTCGTGAAGTTCGCTATCGCCTTCCTGTTCTTCCTCTACGGTGCCCGGCTCGCACCGCAGGAAGCGCTCAAGGGTCTACTGCATTGGCGCCTGCACCTGTTGATCTTCGGCTTCACATTCCTGTTCTTCCCGCTGGTGGGTCTGGCGATGATGCCCCTCAAGCACCTCATCGGCGAAGACCTCTACATGGGTATCCTCTTTCTCACGCTGGTCCCGTCCACTGTGCAATCCTCCGTGGCTTTCACCTCCATCGCCCGCGGCAACGTGGCGGCCTCCATCGTCGCCGCCAGTGCCTCCTCGCTGGCCGGGGTGGTGCTCACGCCACTGCTCGTGCTGCTGCTCATGACCTCCTCCGGCGGAGTGCACATCGATGGCTCCACCTTCATCAACATCGGTGTGCAGTTGCTGCTGCCGTTCGTCCTCGGCCAGCTCTTGCGCCGATGGGTTCAGCCATTTGCCGCCTCACCGCTGACGAAGAAGGTGGATCAGATATCCATCGGCCTGGTGGTGTACGTCTCCTTCTCTGAAGGCAAAGTGTCCGGCGCGTGGGAGAGCGTCCACTGGACAATGATTCTGGGACTGGTGCTCGGCTCGTGTGTGCTGGTGTGGCTCTTGCTATCCATCACCAGCGTCGTTACCCGCAAGCTGGGCTTCAACTACCAGGACCAAGTGGCCATCCAATTCGCAGGCACGAAGAAATCCCTGGCTGCGGGACTGCCGATGGCGGCCGTGATGTTCGGCTCCGGCGGGCTCGGTCTATTGATTCTGCCCTTGATGATCTTCCACCAGGTGCAGCTCATCATCTGCTCCTTCCGGGCCTCCTCTTACGCGGAGCGCTACCCGGACTCCCTCGAGCACGCGAAGACTTGGTAACTCAGTAACTCAGGCACTATCAAGCACCGGAGACGAGCTGCGGCGCATCGCCTAACTTTCCGGGGCGGCAGTGCGCTTGGTGTAGCCCATGCGCGGGCGGAATCCCTGCGGGTGCTTCATCTGCGCCGCAGCATCTGCGATCACGAGGCGGAAACGCGGCTTCATCGGCGGCAACTGGCTGATGGGGAACCAACCGACGTTCACCGACTCATCATCCCCGATGTGGGGCTCGGTCGGGGTTCCCTCCACCAGACGACAGCGAATAGCCGTATCGACATAGTTCGTCACATCGCCATTCGGGTACTCCACTGGCCCTACCTGGCCCACACCCAGGAGAGCCTCGTGAGTCACCTGCAACCCGGTTTCTTCGGCGACTTCCCGCACCGCCGCGACGTGTGGCTCCTCACCGGGGTCCACGATGCCCGTAACGGGAGTCCACTCGCTGTTATCCGCACGCTGGACCAGCAGGACCTCCGGCACCTGCCAGATGGGAGCATCGGCTGGAACCTCCTTGAGCACGATGGCAGTCACACCGGGAACCCACAGCGGGGCATGGCCGACGTACTGTCGCAGTTCGACAATGAAATCGGGAGTTGGCATGTCCCTCAGCCTAGCCTGAAGGTTCGGCGTCAACGCCCTCAAACACCCAGTTAGAACACCCAGTTGACCAGCACCACGTAAAACACCGTGCCGAGCAGAATAGACAAGCTGGCACTTCGACGCCACAGGTGCACAGCCACCACGAATGCGATGCCCAGGGCCACGGCAATCCAGCCAGTAGGCACCCCGGCGATGGTGCTGCCACCAGCAGCGTCTCCACTCGTCGCCTCCTGCGCCGTGGTCGTCGTAGCGTAGATGGCCAGCACCGTCATCACACCCACTGGCATGACCAGTCCCAACCAGGCAACCAGCTGCGATTCCTTGAAGAACTTCAACGCGGCAAATGGCAACCCGCGCAAAGCGACGGTGACAAGGAACACCGCCAACAGAATCCACACCGTCGGCCACAACTCCACGCCCTCGGGCAGACCAGCGGAGGCAAGGACTTGTGGCGTCGTCGAAGAAACAGCGGGGGAGAGGCCAACAGCAGTAATCATGCCTGCGCCTCACCCTCCCTACGCAGCTGCTCACGGGGGCGCGTCGCGCCAACCCGAAGAGTTACCGCACGGTCGAATGCCGGCACGTAGTAACGCACCAACAGCACCACAAAGTAGAGCAGCATCGCGATCATCAACATGTTGTCCGGAGAGACCCACAACCCCACACCAGCCGCAAACGCGGCCATGATCGGCAGTGACAGGTCCTTAAAGCCCGCGAAACTTTCAATCGCCAGCACAATAAACAGCGCCACCAGGGCAAACTCCATGCCCTTGAGCTCGAAGGGCAGTGCCGCACCACACAACGCGCCCACGATGCCACCACTAACCCAGCCGGCTTGCAGCACCGCCTCCACGGTGACGGCGCGCGGCCCAGTCCACTGCACGGAACGGCGAGCGGAAATCACCGCATAGGTCTCATCGGTGAGCGCATACATCCCATAGGCCTTGCCCAACCTAGACTTCACCCTACTCAGTGGGTAATTCAGCGCGTAGAACACGTGGCGGAAATTCACCAGCAGCGCATAGAGAGCCGCACTGAGGGGCCCCGCGCCTCCCGTGATGAGGGTCAAGGCCAGGAATTCCATGGAACCCGCATAAATCACGAAGGAGAGGACCGGGGCCCAAAACCAGGCGAAACCCACCTGGGTGACCAATAAACCGAAAGCCAAACCCAGCGGCACCATGCCCAGTGCCACCGCCCACGTGTCGCGGATGCCGGCCCGAATCTCCTCACGCAGCGAATACTCCGGGGTCGCTGCTACCACAGCACACACCTCCTTCAAGGTACGGCGCTAGTTACGCTCTGGGCTAGTTGCGCTCTGGATGCTGCGCCCAGGTTGCGAACAGGTTCTCCGGGAAGGGGCGTCGCGCCATGATCCGCCGCCACGTCTCACCCGGCTTCTCCGTAAATACGTCCTCGAACGTGGCCGCCTCACGGTCGACCAGCCCAGCGTCCATCCACTCCTCGACGTGCGCGACGGGTGCGGACACGTAGCTGTGGAACAGCCGCAGACCCTTGAGCTTGCCGCCGGCAGCGGCGACCTGCTCGTCAAAACTCGGTGCGGAATCGCCAGTCTGAACATAGAGGAACTGGCGGTTCTTACCGAACAGTGCCGCACCCTGTTGCGCCGCGCGCTCCGCATCCATCGGGTCCTCGATGAAGCCCACACCCAGCACCACCGGCTGGTTTTCGCCACCAATGAAAAACACCTGGGGTTTCGTCAGCTTCGGCGCCATCTCCGGCAGGTGGTTAGCCACCGGGTTCGTGCTCATCACGCCCAAGCGGACGCCGAGGATCGTGCCCTCCGGCTCGACCGTCAGCACCAGGATCGAATCGGCGGTGGGGATGCCCGGAGCAGCCAAGTAACCCGGCTCCGCTCCGAAGACCTCGCCGTAGGACTCAGCTGCCTCCTCACTGATGGAGGTGCCGCCGAAACCTCCCGGCACGTCCTCGCCGTCGAAGGCCTCGCCAAGGAAGCTCTCGCTTCCGGTTTCCCCGTCGTAGCGCACGCCACCGGCGAAACCGGGGTTTGCCACGGAGCGAGCGGTCATGAACAGCACGTCGCCGATCTGCGGTGAACGCCGAGCGTCCTCGTCTTTGACCTGTGCCTCGACCCTGTCCATATCGTCCATGTCCGGGGCATCGGAGCTGCGGGAAAAGTCATTCATGCTTTATCACTCTAGGGCACTGGGGTATGTCCCGTGCAGCCTCTCTGGACCTGACTTTCCCGGCGCGCATTACTGCTGTTTAGCCCACCATTCCTTGAGTGCAGCCACCGCCTCATCGTGGTCCATGGGGCCTCGGTCCAGCCGCAGCTCCTTCATGTACGCCCATGCTCTTCCTACGTCACGGCCGGGCTTGAGGCCCAGGATTTCCATGATCGCGTTGCCGTCCAGATCCGGCCGAACGGCAGCCAGGTCTTCCTGCTCCTGCAATTCTGCGATGCGCTGTTCCAAGCCGTCGTAGGTGCGCTGAAGCCGGCGGGCCTTGTTCTTATTTCTCGTCGTGCAGTCAGCGCGCACGAGCAAGTGCAGCAGCGGCAGCAGATGCCCGGCATCCGCGACATAGCGGCGCACGGCGGAATCCGACCAGCTGCCATCTTTGTCATTGGTGCCATTGCCTTGCCCGTAGCCGTGGAAGCGCATGTGCAGGCGCACCAATTCAGAGATGTCCTTGATGTGCTGCTTGCTGTACTTCAGGGCACGCAGGCGGTGCCGCGTCATCCGCGCACCCACGACCTCGTGCTGATAGAAGGTCACTCCGCCGTTCTTGGTGAACGCGCGCGTCTCTGGCTTGCCGATGTCGTGTAATAGCGCCGCCATGCGCAGCTCCAGGCTGGGCTCCAGTTCGCGCTCGCACTCCAGTTCCACGGCATTGCGCAGCACCCGCAGGGAGTGCCAGTACACGTCCTTGTGGTGGTGATGTTCATCCTGGGTGAGCTTCAGCGCCGGCAATTCCGGCAGCACGTGCTCCGCTAGCCCTGTGGTGACCATCAGGTCCAGGCCGTTCCACGGCTCCAGGCCCAGCATGAGCTTGTTGAGTTCTACTGCCACTCGCTCCACGGTGATGCGCTGGATTTGCTCCGCCATCTCCGCCATGGCTTTTTCCACGCGCGGCGCGACGGAAAAGCCCAGTTGGGAGACGAAGCGGCAGGCGCGCAGCATGCGCAGGGGGTCATCATTGAAACTGATCTCTGGGCTGTCCGGTGTGTCCAGTACCCCGGCAGCGAGGTCGCTCAGACCATCGAGGGGGTCGCGGAAGGTGTGTTCGCCTTCGGTGTGCAGCTCCAGTGCCATGGCATTGGCGCGGAAGTCGCGACGCACCAGGTCGCCGTCCAGCGTGTCGCCGAAGGTTACTTCTGGATTGCGCGATTCACCGTCGTATTGGTCTGCGCGGAAGGTGGTGATTTCCAGCACCATGCCCTTGACCATGGCGGAGACGGTTCCGTACTCGATGCCGGTATCCCACACCGTTTCACTGAGCGGGGTGATGATCTCAATGATCTGCTCTGGGCGGGCCGGCGTGGTGAAGTCCAGGTCGTGGGTGAGGCGACCGAGGAGCGCATCGCGCACGGACCCTCCGACGAGGTAGATCGGCTGCCCCGCCTCCGCGAAAGCCCGTGCCAAGGGGCGCAGCCAGCCGTCGAGTTCCTTGAGCTCCTCCCACGCGTTGCCCATGAGCGTCCCCACGTCCGTCTTTTCCGACGCCACCGCGTCCCCGCCACCAGATCTCTCGGTGATTGTGGGGGCTTGCTCGTTGCGTGAGGGGTGGTTCGTGGGGTTTGTCGCTCGGTGAGTCACAGCGGTGATTCTACCTGCCTTGTGGGGGAGGGCTGAAAGTTCCCAGTGGCGCTTTCCTGACGATCGTTTCCCTATTGTCGGGGCGGGGCGACTACGCTTAGGGGAATGAGTGAGAACGAGACCCGCAACGACGGTCCGCGCCGTCGCCGGCGTCGCCGTTCAAATAAGAATGTGCGCAATAATCAGCGTTCGCAGAACAACCAGCACAAAGGCCAGAAGCAGAGCCAAAACAAAAGCCAGAACAAGGGCCAGCACAGCAACCAGAAGAACCAGCAGGCCAAGCACAACCAGCCGGGCGGCAAACCTGGTGGCAACCGCGGTGGCCGCAATCGCCGCGGGGCGGGAAACCCCCACGCGAATGCTCGTTCCTCCGCACGCGGTGGCCGGCGTCCCGCGAGTTCGCAGTACAGGCGCCACCCTTCCCGCAGCTCCTCCCAGTTCAACCAGCAGCATTCGGAGCTGCCGGTCTCCGTGGAAACTTCCGCGGGCGGGTTGGTGATCTCCGGATTGGCAGAGGCCGTCGGTCCCGATGGCAACGTGGACCTGTCCCGTATTTATGTGGCGCTTATTGGCCGCTTGGATCGCCGCGGGCGCCTGCTGTGGTCGATGCCGAAGGGCCATGTGGAACCGGACGAGTCCCAGCACGCCACTGCGGAGCGCGAGGTCTGGGAGGAAACCGGCATCGCGGGCACGGTGATCGCGGACCTAGGCACCATCGACTACTGGTTCATCTCCGAGGGTCTGCGCATCCACAAGACGGTGCACCATCATCTGTTGCGCTACGAGGACGGCAATCTCAATGACGAGGACCCTGAGGTCACGGAAGTTACCTGGCTGCCGGTGGATCAGCTGGTGGAGCGCCTAGCCTACGCGGATGAGCGCCGCCTGGCCCGCCAAGCCTACGAACGGCTGCCTGAATACGCCCGCGCTGAGGCTAAGGCCGGCAGGTCCACGCCACGCTAGCTTTCCCGGGATAGGTTGTATTTATGACGTATTCGGTGAACCGTCGCGTAGTGCGCGCAACCCGTCGGGCCGTGGCCGCGACGGCCGTTGCCGCCACCGTGTTCGCCATTCCCGCCCACGCGCAGACCGAGCTCACGGATGTCACCAGTTCTCTGGATCCCTCGACGGAGGCGGGCCTGGAGGTGTGGGAAAACACCCAGGCGCGGAGCACGGACCCGGAGCTGGGGATCTCCTTGGCTCTTTCCTCGCTCGACGTCACCAGTGATCACGCCACAGCCACCGTGGAGGTGCGCAATGATTCGCCCGCTACGGCCTCGGAACTGAACCTGCGCGTGATGTGGCAACCAACAGCCACGAGCGCCTCCGGGATTCGCACCGCACAACTGGCCAACTACGGCGAATACTCCTCGGGATCCGCGGCTGTTGCCCTGCCGGACAGTGTCGCCCCCGGTGAGTCCGCCACTTTCACCGTCTCCATCTCTACGGACAATCGCACGGCCACGACCGCCGATGCCAAGGTCATCACCCCGCAGCTCTTTGAACCGGGTAGCCACCCGATCATGTTCGCGCTCTCGGGCACTGTCCAGGGTCCTGAGCAGCAACAACCCGCCCCGCAGCTCGCGGCAGTCGCCCGCACCACGCTGCACGTGGCGTCGGACAAGGAGGACGAGCAGCCCCCATCCAACCTGACGTTCGTGTGGCCGCTGGCCGCGGAGACGAACGTGCTGGGCGGCGGCATGGGATCCGCACCAACGCGCGCACCGTTGTACCTGCGCAATGAAGAACTGGCCGGTGAGCTGGGCGAGGGCGGGCGCCTGCGCGTGCTCCTCGACACCTACCGGGAGGCGATCGACGGCCCCCAAGGTTCGGAAATCAAGCAGGCCAGCTGCCTGGCGATCGACCCGGAGCTGCTGGATACCGTGGAGCGTATGACCGGCGGCTACCGCGTGGGCACCACCCGCCCCGCGCCCGTGGAGGAACCCAAGCGCCTGCGCGATTCCTGGGGCGAGCTGCTGGGGGATGAGGACGGAGGTTCCGTCGCTGGCTCCGGCATGGACGTGGCGCGCGCGTGGCTGGATGACCTGCGGGCACTGGTCAACGAGGGATGCAGTGTGGCGCTGCCGTACGCCGGGGCGGATATCAACACCATCGCCGCCACGGGGGAGGACTGGTTGGGCGTCCACGCCTTTGGCCAGGGACCACAGATTATCCACCGGGTGCTCGGCGTGTGGCCGATGCAGAACGTCGTGATCCCCGATGCGGGCTACGTAGCACCGGAGGCGACCCGCCTGCTCGCCGCCGGCGCCACCCAGGGTCGGCAGAGTGACCTTTCCGAACGCTTTGAGCGCATCCAGGGTGGCGCACCGGTGTTCCCCAAGGATGCGGAAGTCACCACTATCGTCGCCGAAAACTCGGTGATTTCTGGCACCCCAGCCCCGCAAGAGGATCCCGAAGCTCCCCGGCGCGCGCCGCTGGTGGACCTCAGTGGTTCCTTGCCGCAGCGGGAGGGCTCGGACCACAAGGCGCAGGCCCTCGCATTTTCCGGCGATGTCGGCACCATCCTGCGCGCCACGGGCACTCGCCCGGAAATTGCCGCCTACTCGAACCCAGCGCAGCGCTATGACCTCGCCGCGGACAGCAGCCTGGCGAGGATGCTCGACGCCACAGCGGTCATGAATGAGGAGATCGCTGCAGGGGAGCCAGTGCTCGCGGTGCCGCCGGCACTGTGGAGCGTCGGTAAGAAGGACGCTGCGCTGTTCTTGGAATCCATGGCGGATGCTTTGGATAGCGGCCGCGCCGTGGCCACACCTCTAAGCAATCTCCTCCGAGGGGATGCCGCCGAGGGGCGCACCACCGTGCCGTACACGGACCACGGCGTCCACTCGGAGGCGCTGACTACCAAGGTGCGGGATCACGCGAATGCTCTTCGGGAGCTCACGCTCACCATGCGCAATGACCCGGCGATCGCCCTGTCCCGCGAGGCGTTTACCCGCCCTCTCTACGACGATCTCACCCGCGCCGCGAGCGGTTACCGCATGCGTGAGCGAGCCGCGTTTGGCCAGGTGCGAGCCGCCGTGGCGAAACGTACAGAGACGGTGGGGAAGGTCATTTCCGCACTGCGGGACAGTATTTCCCTGCTTCCCCCAGGCAATGTCTTCACCCGCACCTCCGATAGCTCGCCGCTATTGGTGGTTGCCCGCAATGGTCTTCCGTTGCCAGTACCGGTGACGATCGATTACACGACCGGCGGTGCGGCGCAGATCGACCTGGAGACCCCCAATGCCACGGAGACTCTGCCGGCCAAGGGCTCTCTCACGGTGTCCATCCGCACCACCATCGAACAGGACGAGGACACCAGGGGCACCACAGATGTGCGTCTGTGGTTGGCCTCGCCAGCGGGTGAGGCCATCAGCAAGTCCGTCGACGTGCGCGTTCAGTCTGCGCCAGGCATCTCTGCGGGGACCGCTGCGGTGCTCCTAACACTGCTGGCGGGCATCGGAGTGCTGGGGAAGTTCCTGTGGGATCGCCGTTCTGGCCGCAAGAGCCCCCTCCTGGGTCGCCGCCGTCAGGCCCACCCGGAACACCTGGATCTCGGGCGCTCAGCGAGTGAAGATTAGGACACAAAAGGCAGACACGCCCGGCTCACCATTGGCTTCCCGTGGCAGTTGTGGACAAAGATGGTGGAGTGACTACCCCTCACTATCTTTCCGAAGGTCCAACACAGTCGAACGCTGAGGCCGCGCCAGCTCCCGCAGGGCAGCGCGGTCGCTTCCGTGATTCGCGGCCGCCCTCCATCGCCCCCGAGCGGACGAGTAGCGGCACCGCGAGCAGCGCGGCGGTGATGGATCACTCGACTCTTTCCGAGTCCCCTTCGGAGCGCGTGCAGAAGGAAGCCGAGGCCAAGGCCGCCCGTGAAAGATCGGAGGCACAACACTCCGAGCAGGGGGCTGGTGGCGTCGAACATGCACAGAACGGCGCCGCCGACGGCAAGGCGAGTGACGAGGAGGTCGTGCGCGCCGGTGGCTCCATGGCCATCGCCACGCTCATCTCCCGCATCACGGGCTTCCTCCGCACCGTGTTCATCGGCTCCGCACTGGGCGCCCCGGTGGCCTCCGCGTTCAATACCGCGAATACGCTGCCGAACCTCATCACGGAGCTGGTGCTGGGCGCGGTGCTCACAGCCCTGGTCGTGCCGGTGCTCGTGCGCGCCGAAAAGGAGGACCCGGACCAGGGCGCGGCCTTCATCCGAAGACTGCTGACCCTCACCTTCACGCTGACCATCGTGGTCACGCTCATTTCCGTGTTCACCGCCCCGCTGCTGGTCAGAGCCTCCCTGGACGAGGATGGCCAGGTGAACGTGGGCATGTCCACGGCCTTTGCCTACCTGGTGCTGCCGCAGATTGTCTTCTACGCCATGTTCGCCGTGTTCATGGCGGTGCTGAACACGAAGGGCGTATTCAAACCCGGCGCGTGGGCTCCGGTGATTAATAACGTGGTCACGCTCGCGGTGCTGAGCCTGTATCTGTTCTTGCCGGATTCGATGACGCTGCACCCCACCGATGAGGTGACCATCACCAACCCGTCAGTGATGTTGCTCGGCCTGGGCACGACCGCTGGCGTGGTGGTGCAGGCATTGATCATGGTTCCGTACCTGCGGAAAGCGGGGATTGATCTGCGCCCACTGTGGGGGATCGATGACCGCCTCCGGTCCTTCGGCGGCATGGCCATCGCCATCGTAGTGTACGTGGCGATTTCCCAGCTGGGCTTCGTGCTGAACAACCGCATCGCCTCCCAGGCCTCCGATGCCGCGCCGACGATTTACATGCAGGCGTGGCAGTTCCTGCAGATGCCTTATGGCGTGATCGGTGTGACTCTGCTGACGGCCGTGATGCCACGCCTGTCCCGCAATGCGGCCGACGGTGACGATAAAGCCGTGGTGCGCGATCTGACGGTGGCTTCCAAGCTGACGATGCTGGCGATGATCCCGATCATCGTCTTCTTCACCGCCTTCGGCACGCTCATCGCCACGGCTCTGTTCGCTTACGCCAACTACAGCGTGGACGATGCAAATGTACTGGGTTGGACCATCAGTTTCTCCGCCTTCACCCTGATTCCTTACGCCCTTGTGCTGCTGCACCTACGCGTGTTCTACGCGCGTGAGGAGGTCTGGACCCCCACGTTCATCATCGCGGGTATCACGACCACGAAGCTGGCCTTGGCGTTCGTTGCGCCGTATATCGCCGCCGAACCGCGCCTGGTTGTGGTGCTGTTGGGTGCGGCCAATGGCTTCGGTTTCCTCGCGGGCGCGATCATCGGCGACCGGCTGCTGCGGCGCTCCCTGGGGGATCTGCAATTCCGCACGGTGTTCAAGACATCTGCGTGGGCGACGGGCGCATCCATTGTGGGTGCCCTTGTGGCGTGGCGTATCGATGTGCTGCTGGTGGAGTTCCTTTTCCCCACGCAGGGCAATCCGTGGTTCCTCATCCGCATGACGATCGTAGGTGTGATCTTCCTGCTGGTCACTGGTCTGGTGCTGTCCCGTTCCGGGCTGCCGGAGGTCGCCACCGTCGCCGCGGCACTGTCCCGCCTGCCCGTGGTCGGCCGTTTCTTTGCCCGACGCCAGGAGGCCTCCCCAGCCACCGTTACCGAAGAGGCCGAGCTACCGCAGCAGCAGGCGGAGGCAGTGGCAATGGAAGCTTCTGCTGCCAACCTCATGATGCCGGTGCTGCCACCGCTGTCCGCAGGCCGCGTGCGCGGCCCACGGCTCGTGGCGGGTGCACCGGTGTGTGGCGGCCGCTACCGTCTGTTGGCGGATCACGGCGGTTCCTCCGCTGCCCGCCTGTGGCAGGCTCGCGAGATGGCCACGGGGGACGTGGTGGCGCTGACGCTCATGGATCCGGCAGTGGTCGGCGGCCACAAGGGTCGCGATGAGGAGGGCTCCACCCGGACGCGCGGTGGTGCGGCGAAGGCTCAGGCCAAGGCACAGATTCTGCAGCGCGCGAACATGCTCAAGGAGCTGTCGGTGCCCGGCATGGCCCGGATCCGCACCGTCATCGACGGTGGCTCCTTGGTGGTCATCATCGCCGACTGGGTCCAGGGCAGCCCTCTGGACGCGGTGGCGCAAACGCAGCCGGATCCGCTAGCCGCTGGTTATGCTGTGGCGAATCTTGCGGATGCCGCTGCTGCAGCGGCGGATGCTGGTTCTCCGTTGGGCTTGGATCACCGCGATCGTATTCGCATCTCCACCCAGGGCAATGCCGTGATGGCCTTCCCCGGTGCCTTGCCAGAAAACAGTGTGCGCCAGGATGCCCACGGCGTGGGCGCCACCCTGGGCCTGCTGCTGCACAATATCCCGGATGAAGACGTGCCGGTGGAGCTGGAGCACGAGTATGAGGAGCTCCGCCGCCTCAGCCGCCAACGCGATGCCGATCTGGATCTCCGCGAGGTCGCACGCACACTGCGAAAGCTCACAACAGGTGAGCTGAGCATTGATGAGGATGCCACCCCGAACCCCACCGCACAGACGGGCTTTGGCAGTGAACGTCCACGCGTTCGTTCCTTCGCCGCCGCCGGCGTGATCGGTTTAGTATCCGTGCTGCTGATCTCGGTCCTGGTGGTCGGCGCGCTGAGTTACTTCGGCGGCGATCGCCGCGACTCCCCGGTGACCGCCGACTCCCTGCGGCAGGGAGCCGAGGCCGTTGCCCCGAAGCGCCCCGCCATCGTCCCCCTCGACCGAGCTGTGGAATGGGCACCGCAGGGTGGCCGTGGCACGCCAGACTCCCCGGAGACCGCCAACCTTGTGATCGATGGCGATCCCGCAACCCAGTGGGCATCCGCCTCCTACCTCGACCAATTCGGTCCCGAACCCACAGCGACGAAGGAGGGCATCGGCCTCCTCGTGACCCTGCCGAAGGGTACGAAAATCACGGAAGTCTCCCTCGAGGGACTGCGCGCGAACACGGAGCTGGAGCTGCGAACCGCTAACGGGGCTCCGAGGACACTGCAGGATACGAACGTGGTGGCGTCGGTCAAGGTGAATAACAGCACCACCACGGTACCGGTGGGCGACCGCGACGGGGAACAACTCCGGCAGCTCGGCGACCGGGAGAACACCGAACGCGGCGAGGCTCGCAGGGGTGAGTCGCGCGAAGGCCATGATCACCTGCTGATCTGGATTAAGGCACTGCCGATGCCGCAAGCTGCGACGGTCGGCGAGGTGCGCGTGACCGGCACATGGGCGGAGCAGCCGCCGTCCAAGAATGAGGATTTAGATAACCCACCGCGCTCCTAAGCGCAATAGCTTGCACGGTAGTTATCCACAGGCCGGAAGTTATCCACAGCATCAGCGGTGGCGAGGCGTGAAAACCACGCAGACGCCACCGCTGTTTCGCTATGCTAAGCGCACAAGGGGATCAACAATTCAGTCATTCACCAGAGTCAAGGGGGACTCTCATGACCATCACCGCATCCGGCGACCGCGCATGCGGACTCGCCACATCCGATAGCACCGAAGTCGACGACGCCACACTGCTGCACAACCACATTCGCGGCGACCGACAGGCATTCGCGACCCTCATACAACGGCACCGGAGACTTCTGTGGCGGGCAATCCGCCACGTCGGCATCACCTGTGAAGAAGAGGGGCGGGAAGTGATGCAGGAAGCCCTGCTGAAAATCCACCGCCACGCACCGCAGTGGAAAGGTAACGCCAAAGTGGGAACGTGGTTGTATTCAATCACTCGAAACACGGCACTGAGCCACCTCAGAAGTCAATCGCGGCGGGGAGAACCGGACAATGTGGAGTTCGAGGAACGCATGCGGTGCATCGCAACAAAGGGGTGGAAGGAGGATGCGACAGTACTCCGCGTGGATCTTCACCGCCTTCTCGACCGGGTGGCCACAGAACTCAAAGAGGTGCTGCTACTGACCTGCGTGCAGGGCTTGAGTGAATCCGAAGTGGGGGAGAGGCTCGGCATTCCGGTAGGGACGGTGAAATCCCGGAAATCCCGGGCGCGTCGAGTAATGCGCTCGCTACTGCAAGAGGAATGGGGGATCGGCACGCAGATGGCTGCGTGAAGGACGGGGTGACTGTGCGAAGGCTCAGGTTGCTGCGCAAAGACTCAGGTTGCTGCGCAAAGGCCCGGGTAGCTGCACGAAGGACGGGGAAGGGAATAGGTGGAAGCCGTAGACAGTTAAGATGAAACAGACTTGAGAACCACACAAACGCATGCGTGAAGGATTGTGATTAATCATGACCGAGCCGTTCCTGCAGGCCGGATCCCTGCTCTCCACTACCGCTAACACTCCCGGAGCCGAGCAGACCGCGACCGATCAAAAGGTAGACCAGGCACAGGATGCCGCATCCACCGGGAACGGGGACGCACACATTCACGATGTCATCATCATCGGTTCCGGCCCAGCGGGTTACACCGCGGCCGTTTACGCCGCGCGCGCCAACCTCAAGCCACTCGTGTTCGAAGGTATTGAGTACGGCGGGCTGCTGATGCAAACCACAGAGGTGGAAAACTTCCCCGGCTTCCAGGACGGCATCATGGGACCAGCCCTGATGGAGGAGATGCGTGCTCAGGCAGAACGCTTCGGCGCCGACCTACGCGGTGAAGACGTGGAGCGCGTCGAGTTGGACGGCGAAGTCAAGCGGGTGTGGGCTTATGGCGAGGAATACCGCGCAAAGACTATCATCCTCGCAACGGGAGCGGCACCGCGCTACCTCGGCGTACCAGGCGAGCAAGAGATGCTGGGACGAGGCGTGTCTGCCTGCGCAACCTGCGATGGCTTCTTTTTTAAGGACAAGCAGATCGCCGTCATCGGTGGTGGCGATTCTGCGATGGAGGAGGCTGACTTCCTGACGAAGTTCGGTTCTTCTGTGACGCTCATTCACCGCCGCGATGAGTTCCGCGCCTCCAAGATCATGGTGGAGCGCGCACAGAATAACGACAAGATCGACATGATCATGAATGCTAAGGTCGTGGAAGTCATTGGCGAGGACGCTGTGACCGCGCTGAAGCTGGAGGATACCGTCACCGGCGAGACCCGCGAGATCCCCATGGACGCCATGTTCGTGGCCATCGGTCACGATCCGCGCACTGCCGTATTCGAAGGCCAAGTGGCTTTGCAGGACAATGGATACGTGCAGGTAGAGGAGCCATCGACCCGCACATCTGTCGCCGGTGTTTTCGCTGCAGGCGACCTCGTGGATTCCCACTACCAGCAGGCCATCACCGCTGCCGGTTCCGGCTGCCGTGCGGCTCTGGACGCGGAGGCATACCTCGCAACCTTGAGCTAGATAGTCTTGCCTCTGAGCTGCGCGGTCGTGGCGGTGTCGGAAAACATCACCATCCCAGAGTAAGATGTTGGCATTACTGCGTCTCGATCGAAGCGAGGAGGCCATGCGATGGCAGACATCCAAAAAGTGACCCAGGCCACTTTTAAGGAAGTTGTGACTGAGTCCGACAAGCCGGTGCTGGTCGACTTCTGGGCAGAGTGGTGCCGCCCATGCCACATGATGAACCCAGCGCTTGAAGAATTAGCAGAAGAATTCGACGGCAAAGCTGTCATCGCCAAGGTGAATGTTGATGAGGAGCGCGGCCTCGGAGCCATGTTCCAGATCATGTCCATCCCTGCATTGTTCATCTTCAAAGATGGGGAAAAGGTTGAGGAGTTCGTCGGCGTTCAGCCGAAGGACACCCTGAAGGCAAAGCTCGAATCCTTCATTTAGTTACGGTTCTTGAGGTGCGTCAACGCACCCACACCGAGTGACGCACACCAGCATGAAGAACAAAGTAGGAGAGTAGTTCACACGTGGACAAGTTGTTGCTCAGGGTTGGCGACCGCAGCCCCCGCGTCGCCGAAGTCCGCGGCACTCTGGCGCGGTTGGGGCTCCTTGAGTCCTTTGAAGACGACACACGTGGCATGAATTCCCAGCGCTGGACGGCGGAAGACGAATTCTTCGACGAGGCCTTGGCGAACGCTCTTCGTGCCTTTCAGCAACAGCGCGGAATCATCGCCGACGGCACGATCACCGCTGGTACGCTTCGCGCGCTGCGCGAAGCGTCCTACACGCTCGGCGCCCGCATTCTCTCCCTCCAAAGCAACCAGCTGGTTGGCGACGACGTAGCTCAACTGCAGAGCCAACTGCACGATCTCGGCTTCTACACTCGCCGCATTGACGGCCACTTCGGCCCTCAGACTCATAAGGCTGTCGTCGGATACCAGACGGATTACGCCCTCCAGGCCGATGGTGTCGTCGGCCCGGACACTCTCCGCGCACTGTCCTACCTGGGCCGTCGCATCACCGGAGGATCTCCGCAATCCATCCGCGAGCAGGAACAAATTCGCGCTGCAGGTCCACAGCTGTCCGGCAAGCGCGTCGTCATCGATCCTGGCCTCGGCGGTTCGGAAAAGGGCGTGATCGTCAACGGTAAGTACGGCGAAATCTCGGAAGAGGAGATTCTCTGGGACCTCGCGGGGCGTATCGAAGGCCGCATGATCACCGCAGGTATGGAGACTATTCTCTCCCGTCCTCGCAGTGCGAATCCATCACAGCGCGCGCGTGCAGAGATTGCGAACGCGTTCGGTGCGGATCTCATGATCTCCCTACGCGCGGATATTTACCAGAACGAGAAAGCCAATGGTTCCGCGTGTTTCTACTTCGGGTCCCACCACGGGTTTTCCTCGATGTTCGGTGAGAAGCTCTCTGGCTACATTCAGCGCGAAATCACTGCCCGTACACCGTTGCAGAACTGCTTCTATCACCGCCAGACCTGGGATGTGCTGCGGCTTACCTCCATGCCCACCGTTCAGGTGGTCCCTGGTTACCTCACGAATCCTGGCGATGTTGCTATTCTTACCGACCCCGCCATGCGTGACACTATCGCCGAGGCAATCGTGGTGGCCGTGAAACGTCTGTATCTTCTGGATAAGGACGATCACTCCACCGGTCAGTTCACCTTCTCTGAGCTCCTGGCTCGTGAGGAAGCACAGGGTTAAAACTCTCCACATCAAGCGACTTCGGTTGGTCGAAAAGATCCTTCATTGTGGCCACCGGCTGTGGCCTCTTTTGTCCGCCTAACACCGTCGGCAAAGGCTTCTCCTCATTGGCTTGGGTATGCGGATCCGCCGCAAACGCACTAAAGAGCGAATTCTCCGTCTCTATTTCATAGCGATACCGCGGATAGTGTGAATGGGCAGCCACGACTTGAAAACCCTGTGCCTCCAGGATGTCCTCCGTAAGGATCGGAGCGATGCTCAGCAGATCCGTCAGCTCATCACCTGTACGGCTCTGTCCTCTTTCTTCCCAACCCCTGTAGGCCTCCGGTTGATAATCACCGGAGCGACGGGGTTGGGGATCTGGTTGTGACGTCTGTTCTAGCCTCGCATACGCTTCAACGGCCTTCACGCCTCTACGTCGAGCTTCGGTGAGGACAGTGTCGATCAGTTGATGCTCTAGGTAGAGACCCATGAAGGGTAGTGCGACAAATACATTGGAGAGAAGTATCGCATCTGGGGAGACAGGCCCACTTGGCAGAGCACGGGCTCCAGGGAAGTAGCTGGCGGGCGCAAAGAAAACACTGGCAGCCGGTAGCGGTGTTGAACCATAATCGCCGGTTCCTACATAGGCTGTATATCCACAAATTCCCCATTCCATGAGGACCTTGTGGATCCATAGTTGTTTATCGAAGGTAGGGTCCGAGGAGACGCTTGGGGTGTTGGTCTCATCGCATGGTAGTTCCCAGAACACTGAAGTTGCAGCGGATGCCTCTAGAGCGCCGGAGGTTTGGGGGCTCAGCGCTCTGATATTGAGGTCCATCCGCTGGCTACTCCTTCCATCTGGTCTGTTTTGGTTCTTCGTCCTGTGGCTATTTTATATTTCGACACTTTCGTCATGGTTGGAAATTCGCGATATTTTCCCTCATGCTTCTTCACTAGGCTCTTGATCTCCTCTCGGTTTTGTTGCCCTTTTTTCGGCTTCTCTTGACGCAAGACGGCCCGTGTAGTCGTTTGCCGGGGTATGAAATGTGCTCGGTTAACGTCTATACACGGTCAGTTCCGCTCTGAGATCATCCCTGGATGTTTCACGTGAAACATCCCGGTGTGGCTATCGCAAAGGGCGGATGTTTCACGTGAAACATCCGCCCTCAATGACCTTCGGCTGGCTACAGACTCTCCTACACCTACTGGCCCCCAATCGAACCGAGCGCCTAAGAATCTTTGAATTTGATCAACTCTGTGATGCGATCAAAGTCCTCTGGACCACCAAATTCGACGACGATCTTGCCTTTCTTCTTGCCCATTTGGACGGAAACCTTCGTCTCCAGCGCATCCGAAATATTGTCGACCCAATGGCTTACATGCGAGGGGAGTGGGGCACGCTGTCCCTGCCCTGCCTTCTTCCGAGACGCGCCTTCCTCCATTTGGCGGTTGAGAAGCAGCACAGCTTCTTCCGTCGCACGTACACTCAGACCCTCCGCGATAACGCGGTTCGCAAGTGTCTCCTGAGCATCAGCGCCTGCCTTAACACCCAATAGCGCTCGAGCATGACCAGCGCTGAGCACATCCGCGGCAACTCGACGCTGAACCCCTACTGGCAATTGCAATAAGCGGATCATGTTCGTGATGCGGGGACGGGAACGGCCAATACGCTTGGCCAACTCTGATTGCGTGACGCCAAATTCCTCCAACAGCTGCTGATAGGCTGCTGCTTCTTCCAAGGGATTCAGCTGAACGCGGTGAATATTCTCAAGAAGCGCATCGCGGAGCATGGCCTCGTCATCGGTCTCTCTGACGATGGCCGGGATGACGTTTAGACCCGCGCGAGTCGCCGCACGGAGGCGGCGTTCACCCATAATGAGTTCGTATAGGGTCTCGCCATTATCTGCCTCGCGTACAACAATCGGTTGCATGAGGCCAAATTCACGGATGGAGTGCTCGAGTTCCTTGAGCGCATCCTCATCGAACACACTTCGAGGCTGCTTGGCGTTCGTACGTATTGAGCTCAGAGGAATCTCTCGGTACGTGGCACCGGCATCGACCATCTCCGTGGCATCATTTTCCGATTCGGTGGCAGAGTCCACTCGCTGTGCTACTTGGGTAGCCGAGGGATTGGACGGAGTAAATTTTTGGCCTCTATATTCTGCTCTTTGTCCCTTATTCTGAGTCGAGTAAGAAACGTCACTGTGACGCTTAGAAGCCCGGCGCTCCTCTCTTTCCGAGTGCTCCGGAACGTCGGGGGTAGAGCCACTTGGCGGATTTGGCTCGGTGCTTCCTGCGCGTGAACCTAAAATGACATCAGCCGCTCCATTGCCCAGGCTTGGGCGTGACGGGCCAGTGGGGATGAGGGCACCTAGACCCCTTCCCAGACCACCCTTGCGCGCATTACTGATAGCCCCAGCCGAAGGCATCGCGGGTTTCCTTTTTCCGTTGCGAGCTGCGGAATTGGACATGTTATTTTTCTCCAATGGTTGTACTTCCCCACTATCTCGTGTAGCCACAATGGTGGCTATCCTTCATGGAGTTCTGGGGCAATTCCAATTGGTGCAGTATCCGGGCTCGGGGTGTAGTCGCCGCGTTCTGCCAATTCAACAGCTGCGTCGAAATAGGCGAGCGCACCAGGTGAACCACCATCGTACTGCAAAACTGTCTGACTGTAACCCGGTGCCTCAGATACCTTCACACTACGGGGGATGTGGTTACTCAACACCACCGAACCGAAGTGAGTACGAACCTCATCAGCTACCTGCTGCGAGAGCTTCGTGCGAGCATCAAACATCGTCAGCAGAACGGCAGAGATGTGGAGATCTGGGTTGAGGTTTTCCCGAATCATCGTGATGTTATTCAACAGCTGTCCCACGCCCTCGAGCGCGTAGTACTCGCACTGAATTGGAATGAGAACTTCCCTCACGGCATTCATTGCGTTGATGGTCAACAGGCCGAGGGACGGGGGACAGTCAATGAAAATAAAGTCAAAACCGTTCTCCCTAATGAACTCTTCACCAAGGGCATCAGCCAGCCGATATTCACGGCGAACCATGGACACAAGTTCGATCTCCGCGCCGGCAAGATCAATCGTCGCCGGAATGCAGTAGAGATTCGGGTTATCGGCATTCTGCTGCATCACATCAGCGGGTGCGGATTCCCCAATCAAAACCTCATAGGACGAAGGCGTGCCGACGTGATGCTCAGCGTTCAGTGCTGTCGAAGCATTACCTTGAGGATCCAGGTCCACAACGAGCACGCGTAGCCCATGAAGCGCCAACGCCCAAGCTAGGTTCACGGTGGATGTTGTTTTGCCAACACCGCCTTTCTGGTTGGCAATTGTGAAGCTACGGCAACGCTCTGGGCGGGGGAGGTGTAGATTAGCCGAATTACTCAGCTTTGCAGCCTGTCTGGCGGCCTGAGCAATAGGAGTCTCCTCCCAGTCCGTTGAAGCCATGAAATGTCCTTACATCCTCTTCTGAGAGCTTTGGCGAGATGTTTCACGTGAAACATCGCTTAGTCACTTTGCTACAAGGTTAGTACTAGGGCGAGACAGCAACAACGGAAATATCTCATCGAAGCAGGCCTCTGAGTACTCAACCCGCACGAACGCGAGTCCACTACTTCACGCGCGGGATCACAACCACATGCGTCGGTTCATCCAAAACCCCAGAACCGACCGTCACAACCTCACCAGCGCCTCCGCCTGCCTTCGAAATAAGCTTCGCATCCCGCTGCAGCTCTTCGGCCACGCTTGAGCCCTTCAATGCCCGCATAGAACCACCTTTTCTCACCAGTGGTAGCGACCATTGGGTGAGTTTTCCAAGGGGTGCAACAGCACGCGATGTGACCACGTCGGCGCCGCCTACTGATTGAACAACACTGGGCTCTTCGGCACGACCGCGGATGACCTCGACATTGTCCAGACTCAAGTCATCAACAACTTCCTTGAGGAATGTCGTTCGCCGCAAGAGCGGTTCAACTAGTTGCACCTTGAGATCAGGACGTGCAATCGCCAGCGGAATTCCAGGCAGCCCGGCACCGGAACCAATATCAACGATGCGAACCCCTTCTGGAATAACTTCGCCGAGGACAGCCGAATTGAGGATATGCCGATCCCACAGTCGAGATACCTCACGAGGGCCAATCAGTCCCCGCTCAATACCGGCTGTGGCGAGCCATTGAGCGTACCTTTCAGCCAAGTCTAGAGATGACCCAAATACCTCCTTAGCCGCCGGAGGAGTGACCACATTCAAAGCTTCATCGTGATGTTCCACGTGAAACATCCTAGCGCTCTTTGCATAAGAAAACCCGCCCCGGATCAATCCGAGACGGGTTCGCGGAACTCGCGTCCGTAGCGCTGGGTCCTACCCAGCAGATTCCACGCTACTTCTTCTTTTTGCCCTTCTTGTTGTTCTGAGGACGAACACCAACCTTGGGGGCGGAAGTGCGCTTTGCGGCAATCTTCGCCTGACGCTCTTCCTCTTCTTCACGATCCATCTGCGCGAAAAGAAGGCGCTGCTGTACCAGAGTCCACAGGTTGTTGGTGAACATGTAAAGTGCCAGACCGGTCTGCCACAGGAAGCCACCCATGAGGTACATCACCGGCATCACCCAAAGCATCAGCTTCTGCATCATGTCCATCTGCATCTGCATCTGCTGGGCCTTGATATCGTTTGGATCCTTCTTCGGCTGCGCAGCCTGACGCTTCTTCTGACGGTCCAGGGACATACGCGCGGAGAAGTGCATCATCACCGCAGAGGCCAGCATCAGAGGAAGCACGACCAGGATGATGTTCAGGCGCGTGAAGTCAGGATCAACACCGACAGGGGAGAACGCACTGTAGTTCGCCGGGTCCATGGAAATGTAAGCGGACAACGGGGTACCGAACAGACGAGCGTCCAGGAAGGACTGAACTTCCTCGACACCGAAAACGTAGTTCGGAGTATTTCGCGTCTCTTCAATGGACATCCCCAGCTGACCCACGCCCGTAGCTGTGCGGTTGAAGGAGCGCAGCACATGGAACAGACCAATGAAGATTGGGATCTGCACAAGCATCGGCAGGCAGGAGGCCAGCGGGTTGAAGCCCATTTCCTTCTGCAGCTTGCGCATCTCCAGCGCTAGGGTCTGCTGGTCATTTTTGTATTTGCGCTGCAATTCGGCCATCTTCGGCTGGAATTCCGCCATTTTGCGGGAAGAGCGCAGCTGGTTAGCCATTGGCTTCACCAGCAGGATGCGAATCGTAAACACTAGGAACATGATCGCTAGTGCCCACGTCACGCCAGATGCGGGATCGAGCACAAAGCTAAACACTTTGTGCCAGAACCACAGCACCGCTGAGATCGGGTAGTAAATGAAATTCAGCACGTCTGTAGGGTTCTCCTCGGTGAGAAAGATACGGGCATGAGTTCGGACAAGTTATCGCCTCGACCGGCGCCGAGGGGGCACGGGGTCCCACCCTCCGGGATGCCACGGCCCACAGCGGGCGAGGCGGCCGAGTGTGAGGATTAATCCTTTCACTACGCCGTGGCGGCTGAAGGCCGTGAGGGCGTAGTTACTGCACGTCGGTTCGAAGCGACACGTAGGTCCCATTTTAAGACCTGAAAGGTATTCCTGGTAACCAATAATCAGTCGGCGCGCCCAGGTGGCTCGCCCCTCGCGGAGGTCGTAGCCTTCGGTTTGGACGCCCGAGTGAATGTGGTGACTGGCGGCGTCGTCCTTCGAGACGGCTGAGAAATCCTCGCCTGGCTTATCGCTGGAGGATGCGCCGGAGGCAACTGCGCACATCCTTTTCGACCTCCCTGGTGCTCGCCTGGGCGCTGTGGGGAAGAGCCCGGATGACGATGTTGTGCGTTTCTTTTAATTCGACGCCAGCAGGATCCTCCAGCACATTGCGCATAGCCGCCCGGATAGTGCGGGCAACATTGTGGCGGACGACCGAATTACCTACGCCTTTGGAAACGACAAGGCCGACGCGGGGACCACCGGTCGTAATCAGTGGTGGAGTGTGGGGCTCGTAGACATAGACCACCACAGACTTACTACCCTTTTTCCGCCCACGCTTGACCGTCAGCCCGAAGGCTGCGGAGGAACGGAGGCGATGCTTGGAGGGGAGCACAGTCGGTGGTGGTCTTTCTCAATCATGAATAAAGCTCGGTACTCATGCATTCGTGAGTACCGAGCTTTGGATGCGTAAAGAATTTACGCGGTGAGGGACTTACGGCCCTTGCGGCGACGTGCGGACACGATGGCACGGCCAGCACGGGTGCTCATGCGAGTACGGAAGCCGTGCACGCGTGCACGACGGCGGTTATTCGGCTGGAAAGTACGCTTGCCCTTGGCCACGGTACTTCACTCCTTCAGTTCAGTTCGTCCGCAGATGCGCGATCGAGATGACTCCCACCTCTCGGACAAGCATGGGCAACTTCGGCTAGTTCCCAGGACCGATCCTGTGGTGAGGGAGCTGTGCCTGGGCAGTGACCCCTGTGGAGGGAGGTCTTCCGGCCCGAGCGAATCTCGCTCACACGTCCACGGTGCAGTAGACGGTTACGCCGCGATGATTTTTCAAACGGCTTACATGACATCGGGTGGAGCAGGGATGCATGCGGGGTGTACCTCCGGAGAAGTAACGACCGCATGGCCACACCACAAGTGATGTCGCAGACTAGTCCAAGAATACGCGTAGCAGCAGGGGAAACCAAATCTTTGGGGAACCCCGCGCTTGTGAATGGAGCAGGCTTTAGCGATCTGCGGGTGGAAAACACAAATTGCCTGGTTGTGGATAAACCCTCCACCCCCGAAGTCTCAAGTGAAAGTTGAGAGTCAATATCTGCAGGTCAGGAAGATTTTGCGTTTAGAGTTGAAGTTATCCACAGGGAGCGACTACCTTGGGGATAACTCAAAGGCTGAAGTTATCCACAGCTGTGGAAAAACCTGTGCAAACGCAGTTCAATGGCAATTACTGGTTGTTAGCAAAGCAGTGAAAAACCTGCGGATAACTTCCAATGGCACACGGACTCAACCCTGAACCTAAAGTTTAAGTTTGCGCGGGGGAGAAGGACTCCCGTCCACCCCGCCCCCGACCGCTCAGAAGAAACCCACACACCC